>DOMV01000276.1:7034-7578 GCA_003509805.1 Planctomycetaceae bacterium | reverse complement strand
AGGTCGGGGCGTCGAACAGGTCGCCGCTGCCGAGCAGCGGGACGTCGGACCGTTTTTCCTCGACGAGAAACCGTTTCACCTCGGCAAGAAAATTCCAGTCGCTTGCTCCTTCATAACGTTGCCGGACCGTCCGTCCGTGCAGCGTGACCCCGGCGACGCCCCGGTCCAGCGCGCCGTCGAGCAATGTAAAAAAACGGTCCCGGCTTTCCGGGGAAGCGTCGAAACCTTTCCGCAACTTGAGCGTGAGCGGGATCGTATCGGGTAGGGAACGTCGCACGGCCCCAACGATTTTCAGGGCCGTCGTCGGATCGCTCAGCAGGTAACCGCCCCGGCCGCGACCGAGGACTTTTTTGACCGGACAGGCGAAATTCAGGTCGATCAGATCGAATCCGGCGTCCACCAACACCTTGGCGGCGGCGACGAATTGTTCCGGTTCCGACCCCATCAACTGGGCGCCGCAGGGATGGTCTTCTTCTTCGACACCGTAATAAAACCGGGCTTTGCGCCGGGAGACCCGGGTCACGAATTGATCGAGCAGGACTTC
>DOMV01000276.1:0-7018 GCA_003509805.1 Planctomycetaceae bacterium | reverse complement strand
AGCGCCGCCTGGATCACGGGAAACGAAAGTCGAAGGGAACCGAAACACAGCATGGAAAACGAGCAGGAAAACATCGACTATGAACGCCGGGAACGCAGTGCCTCGCAGTAACGGGAAAACGTCGCAGTGATCGGAGGAACGGCGACCGTCGTGTACGCACGGTCGGGAGGTCCGAGGCGGCCCCACCAACTGCCCTTGCGGCGTGTCTACCGAAGCCGGTTGAGTTTTCCNNTCCCGCGAACAATCCCGTGCATAGCCGCCCGCCGTTCGAACGATCCGTTTATGTCATTATGCAGGCAGAAGTCAGGATTGATTGAGTGCGGCAGACAGACTTGACACATGTCCGTTTTCACTGCGTTTCCGGTATACCTTCAGAAAACAGGCGCCCAAATCGTCGGCTTCGGGAAATTTCAGTGACTTCCAGTATACCGGACCGTCTGCCACGGACCTCAGGCTTTGACGATCTTTTCGCGATGTTCCCGCACGTTTTTCGTCGCATTGCGGGAATCGACGACCAATTGCGCGTCGCGGACGATCATGTCGTAGTCGTAGGCCGTGTGGTCGGTCGCGATAAGCACGCAATCCTGCGACGCGAGAAATTCCGGGGTCAGCTCCCGGCTGCTCATTTCCGGCAGTCGGAGCCAATGCCGCATCTTCGGCAGGACCGGGATATGCGGATCGTTGTAAGAAACGACCGCCCCTTTGGCAAGCAACCGGTCGATCAACTCGAACGAGGGACTTTCCCGCGGGTCGTCGACATCCTTCTTGTACGCCGCGCCGAGAACGCAAATCCGGCTTCCCCTGAGCGGTTTTTCCCGGTCGTTCAGGGCGTCGACGACGCGACGGACGACGTAAAGCGGCATGGAAGTGTTGATCTCGCCCGCCAGTTCGATGAACCGGGTCGTCAGTCCCGCTTTCCGGGCACACCAACTCAAATAAAACGGATCGATCGGGATACAATGTCCGCCGAGCCCCGGGCCCGGATAAAACGCCTGAAAACCGAACGGTTTCGTCCCGGCCGCCTCGATCACTTCCCAGACGTCGATCCCCAGGCGGTCGAACACGACCTTCAATTCGTTGACCATCGCGATGTTGACGCAACGATAGGTGTTCTCGACGATTTTGGCCGCCTCGGCGACTTCACAGGACGAAACGGGAACGACCCGGACGATCGCCTGGGAATAAAGTGCGACCGCGAGCGAACCGCTCGCCGGGTCGAGGCCGCCGACGAGCTTGGGAATCCGCTCCGCGGAGAAATCGGGATTGCCCGGGTCCTCCCGTTCCGGACTGTAGGCAAGGAAATAGTCGGTTCCGACGTGCAGTCCCGAGCGCCGGGCCGCTTTTTCGAGAATCGGGAGCATGAGGTCCCGCGTCGTTCCCGGATAGGTCGTACTTTCGAGAACGATCAATTGACCGGCGCGAAGCGTCGCGGCAACCGCCTCGGTCGTCGATTCGACGTAATACAGATCGGGGTCCCGGCTTTCGGAAAGCGGCGTGGGGACACAGAGGAGCAGGGCGTCCGCCTCGCCGAGCCGGCCGGGGTCCGTCGTCGGTTCAAAGGTTTTCTCCCGGACGCATTGCCCGATCCATTCCGATGAAATATGGGCGATATAGCTCCGACCCCGGCGAAGCGACTCGACTTTGCCCGGATCGAGATCGTACCCGATGGTCCGAAAGCCCCCGTTGATAAAGGCGCGAACGAGCGGCAGGCCGACGTATCCGAGTCCGACGACACCGACGAGCGCGGTCTTAGTTGCGATTTTTTCCCGTAGTCGCGTTTGCATGGCGTTGACAGGATTGTTGAAATGTGTCGTTAAAAATGAAAATCGTCGGCGAATCCCACGGGACCGGCACCCAGTATAAACGGTTTTGAACCGGCATGGAAGCCCGGAATGAAGCGTAGCGCAGTGACGGGAGTTTTTGCGTAAAATCTCCTCCGGCCGCTTTACGTTGTTGTGCTCCCGGTCTGTATCAATCAAAAATTTTTGGCACGGAAAAAATTGACACGTCGCGTGATTGAGTGTACAACGTTCCGTCGAGCGGATTTTTTTGCAAACCGTTCTTGACGACGGCGGCGAGTCCATCGAACGACTTTCGCATGTTGACGGGATGTGTCGCGACGTAAATCGTCCGGGGCAGTGTTGTTCCGGGCGGGGCGTTCAACATGAAACAACCTCAAGTCGGCGGACTGGGGCGAACATCGAAATTCGCGNNGAGAACTTCTTCGGCGGCGTGACGTTGGAAAGCAACGTCATGGCGTTGCGGACGTTTTTTCGGCATGGACGGCTCCGTGGGGCGAAAGGGGGCTTGGCGTAAAGTACGACAAAATTCCTATCGACCGCCGCTTCTGAATGCGTCATCCGTGGTACGGATACGTATTTACGCGGATCGTTCGAGCGGCAGGCGATTGTGCGAGGAAACCGTTGCAGGCCGTTTACGGGAGAACGTTTTGTCCGGTGAACTTGCTGCCTCGCATTCCGTACATGTGATACATTATCATTGCTGTCATCATTGAGATCGTTGCGGAAATGATTGTTTCCTCTCGAAGAAAGAATGGGATAACTCTTTCCATAAAAACAACTTGTTCGCTTCACTTCGGCGGAAAGTGCTCACTTTCCCGATGGGCCATTAAATTGATGCCGACAACCCCCAAAAAATCATAAAATATCCCATCCGCCCAAAAAAGCCCGGGATTCATCTTGACACGATGCCATAACACCCGTATCATGGGTTACGCAAATGAAATGAGTCGAAGAGCGAATTTATTTCGTTTCTTTTCGAGCGAAACGGGCTCTTTCGTTTTGTGTCAAGGAGGCGTTTCTTCTCCGTCGTCATAACTTTGTCGACACCCTGTAGGACACGACCGGCTTCGTTGTGATTTACCGGTCGCGTATTCCCATAGTAGATGTACCGGGAAAAGCCTCTTCAAATTCATCTTGATCACTACTGCTTCATCCCTTACGTTCTCTTTCGGGGTTTCAGGTATCGCGCCGCGTAGCGCTTCGTTTTACAGGGGTTCGCCCCCGCGCAGGGTTTTCCCTCATCTTCTGTATCCGTTTATCCATTAGGTGTTTAATGTCCAAAAAAAATTCTGGCGGTCGTCGAAACAACAATAATCGCGGTGGAAATCAACCCGGCGGCGGACGAGGCGGACGAACAGGCCGAATTCTTGCCAAGCCGGGCGGCGGCCCCCGGAACAGTTCCCGTCAACAGCGCGGCGGCGGACAACAGGGTTTTAACGCGCCTTCCGAGCCGGGCGACCCGTCGACGTATTTCGAAGGGGAGGGCGCTTTGGAACTGCACCCGAACGGATATGGTTTTCTCCGCAACCCGACCGGCGATTATACGCGTGAAATCACCGACCCTTTCGTCCCCGGGAGCATGATCGAGAAATACGGTTTTCGTGAAGGTGTGCTTTTGAAAGGACTTGTGCAACCGGGAACCAGGAACCAAGGTCCCCGGCTCCGGGAACTTTTCGAAGTCGACGGGATCAAGCCGGAAGACTATTCCGCGATCAAACCGTTCGACGAACGGACGCCGATCAACCCCGAACAGTGGCTCCGTCTGGAAACGGGACCGTATCCGATCACCACCCGTGTCATGGATATCCTGACACCGCTGGGCAAAGGGCAGCGTGCCTTGATCGTCGCGCCGCCCCGGAGCGGTAAAACGGTCCTCCTGCACCATATTTCGCAGGCAATCGTCAAGAATTACCCCGATGTCAAGGTGATCGTACTCTTGATCGACGAGCGCCCGGAAGAAGTGACGGATTTTCGTCGTGCCGTCAATGCGGAGGTGGTGGCCAGCAGCCTCGACCACGAGATCGAATCGCACGTGCGGCTTGCGCAGCTTGTCGTCGAGCGTTGCCGCCGGCTCGCGGAAATGGGTAAGGACGTTTTCCTGCTGCTCGATTCGATTACCCGTTTGGCCCGCGCCTTCAACAAGTGGGTCGGCAACACAGGGCGCACGATGAGCGGCGGCGTCGACATCAAGGCGATGGATATTCCCAAAAAACTGTTCGCGACCGCGCGGGCCTTCGAGGAGGGCGGTTCGCTCACGATCGTCGGGACGGCGCTGATCGAGACCGGCAGCCGGATGGACGACTTGATTTTCCAGGAATTCAAGGGGACCGGCAACATGGAACTCGTTCTCGACCGGCGTCTTGCCGAGCGCCGGATCTGGCCGGCCATCGACATGGAGGCTTCCGGGACCCGGCGGGAAGAGAAACTGCTTTCCCCCGAATTGGTTCACGCTTCGACGCTGATACGGCGCACCCTTTCTTCGCGGCATCCGGCCGATTCGATGGAAGCGCTCACGAAAAATCTGGAAAAATACAACTCGAACGCCGAGTTTTTCTACCAATTTCTCGCACGCAACGCCCGCGACTACTCCTGATTGTCGCGCGTGTCCCGTAAACGGCGACGAATCGCGTTTCCGGTATAATTCTTCCGCGAACAATCCCGCGCACAATCGCCTGCCGCTCGAACGAGACGTTTATGTCATTATACGAGCAGCGGTTAGGGGTGGGTGCGGCAGGCGGACTTGGCCGAATGTCCGTTTTCACCGTGTCTCCGGTATGGTTCGCTTGAGTGCCGCGCAACCTCAGGCGACATGCCGCCGGGAGGGGAAGGTGTAGTTCGGATTTTCCCTGAGTACGGTTTCCTTGCCGAGAATGTCGTCGCAGGCTTCGCAAACATGCCGTACTTCAATCGCGTCCATCAGGTCGCGCGGCGCATGGCGCGGTTTGATCCGGGTTCCCTCGATCGATTCGATCTGAATGGCCCGGTGCCGGTGCCCGTAAGGACCGTTTCGTTTCGCGGGCATGGGACCGTAGAGGCCGATACAGGGAGTTCCCACGGCGACGGCGATATGCAACGGTCCCGTATCGCTGCCGATAAACAACGTCGCCATCCGCGACAGCGACGCCAACTCGCAAAGCGACGTTTGCGGGGCGAGGACGGCATGTCCATCGGACCGGCGCACGACTTCCCCGGCCATGTTTTTTTCCGCGTCGCCGGCCCAAACGACCAGGGACGGTAGGTTCCATTGTTCCTTGAGGTAACGTGTCACCGCCGCATAACGGTCTTCTCGCCAAAGTTTCGACGTCCAGCCGGCCCCGACGTTGATGATGACGAAGTCCGTGTCGAATCCGAGTTCTTTGTGGATGCGCGTCGCGGTCCGCCGGTCGGCGTCGCATTCCGGCAACTCGAAATCGATGCTGCATCCGTCGATCCCGAACGGTTCGAGAAGCTGCAAGTTACGTTCGATGACATGATTTTCCGTCGGCGCAACGCGGATATTATTGAACCAACGACTGCCTTCACGCCCGTCGGCGCCCGCGAATCCGATCCGGTGTTTCGCCCCTGAAATCCATGCGGCAAACGAACTTTTGAACAATCCCTGAAGGTCGATCGTCACGTCCGGGGCAAAAGCGTGCAGGCGTTTTCGGAGGAGCCTGATTTCCTCGAACGATTTCATCCATCGTTTTTTGGTGATGATCAATCGGTCGAGAGAAGGATGTCCGTAAAGCAGAGAAGCGGTTTTATCTTCAACCAGCCAAGCGATTTCCGCGCGAGGAAACCGGGTGCGCAGCGCATTGAGTACCGGAAGGCCGTGGGTCACATCCCCGATCGCACTGAACCGGACGATCAAAATGCGTTGCGGCGTGGGAAGTTCGAACCATTTATCTTTGGAGTAAGACATCGTATTCTTTCAATGGTGTACTATCCTTTGAAAAATCCGTTCTCGTTTTCTGTACAACGGAAATGAAGTCGCGGATTGTACCAAATCGGGTTTGGTTGCCGCAAGGGCAGAATCGCGCATTATTTTTCACTTTTCCCGATCGTATCGATTATCTCTTTTGAAAAGAGCAAGATACGAAAATTTCTCCGGAAATGGCTATGGTCGACGGGCTTTCCGTGCCGAAAAGGCCGATGGAGGCTCTGTTGGCAAGGACACTGGAAACGCGATGCAAACGGACATTTGGTTACGTCCGCCAACCGCACTCACTCGACCCTAACTGCTGTTTATGTAATGACATAAACGGATCGTTCGAGCGGCAGGCGGTTGTGCGCGGGAGGGTTGTCAGGCCGTTTACAGTGTATTCAGGTGACACAGTGTATTCAGGTGACACAGTGTATTCAGGTGACCGCGTGCTATTTTGCACCAAGAGTCAGTATGGACAAGATGTGTAAAATAACCCGTCATTTGGGGGCTTGCAATAGATAGCGATTTTACCTATGATGGGACAAGAGAACGCAATTTTTCCCGGACCGCATTTGAAGAGGAGTTGTATGATGAGTATGATACGGTATACCGTCTTGCTGTATTTTACCTGTATTGCCGCCGCATCCTTCGGAGCGGATCAATTTCTCCGGGAACGTCAGGCGGAATTTCTCTATGATCGTGGCGTCCATTCCTTTTTTGACCAGGATTATACCGACGCGATTGCCAAGTTGAAAAAAGTCGAAGTTCTTGAAAGCGTCGATCCCCGGCCGTACTATTTTCTTGGGTTGTCTTATAATCGGATCAAAGATAAATCGAATGCCGACAAATATTTGAAGAAAGCATCCCGGTTGGAGTGGGAAGGTCGCAGCGCCCGCGATTATCGTGTTTCCGATGCGCTCAAACGTATCCAGGGCCGGGAGCGGCTCCAGATCGAATCCTACCGCAAGCAGGCGAAACGCAATTGGGAGAAGGTGGAAACCAAACGCCTCGAAACCAAGTTCAATCAAACGAAGGCGGAAGAAAACGCGATCCTGGCTGCCATGCGAAAGCAGCCGGAACCGATCCCGGAGGCTCCTGAAGTTCCGTTTGTCGGAACCGCTCCTTTCGGAGCCCGGTCCGTCGATCCATTTCGTTCTCCGGAGAAAGAAAACGAAGCCCGGGACCGCCTGATTCCCGCCGACGACCAAAAACCGGATGCCGCCGCCGTCCCTCCTGAACCCCGTCCTGAAACGAGCGCGACCGATTCGCCTTCGACGGCTGAAACCGACAAGGCCGATGCCGAAACGCCAAC
>DOMV01000010.1:245-5126 GCA_003509805.1 Planctomycetaceae bacterium | reverse complement strand
CGCGGCGATCGGCGGGCTCCCGGGAGCCGTCCGCGCAGGGATGGAACCGACCTACTGGTGGGACGGCCTCGACCGGGAAACGCTCAAATGGATCAACGACAACGCGCCCGAGGGAACCAAGGTCCGGTTCAGCGCCTTTTCAAAAAAAACGATCCGGCTTTATCAAAGATGGGGCGATTTGACCGTCCCGGTCGCCGGGCCGGGAGAACCCGCCGGTTTCTACGTGTTGCAGCGGCGGCCGAGCGCGGAATTTCCGCACGATAAAGAGTTGATTGAAAACGCCGTCCCCGTTTACACGAAACGGCTCTTCGGCGTCCCGTTGATCGAAATCCACCGGCTGTAGAGGAAGGGTTCTTCACGAGCCGGGATCGTACGGGAAGATCGCATTCCGGGCGGCCGGTCCCGGTCGTTCGCGAACGGCGTTATACCGGAGATATTTCAAACTTGCCAATCAAATCCACGCGGCGAAATGTCGCAGAAAGTTGTTGCAAGGAAGTTTTTTCTTCCCAATCCGCCCCATAGAGTTGCCCCAGTGCGTCCTTGATTTGGTCGATGGATTGGAAAAAGTATGCTTCCGCATTTTCTTCAATCAGTGTTTTAGCCTGTTCAAAATTCGCGTGATCCAACTGTTTTACTTCACTTAAACCCATCGTGCCCAGTAGTTGTTGGCCCATAAGCATCGCGGAAAAACACGAGGCATAACGCACAAACTGTGGGTCGGATTCCAAAGGGCGCCGACGGCGGTTTTCGGAAAAGCGATAAATCAACACGGCAATAATTACCTGGGCACCGTTGAGATCGGAAGTAAAAATCCTATCGTAAAGTGTTCCAAAGTGTTCACGGCTGAAAAATTTCGCTTGATGCGGTAATTTTCGCCAGACGGAAAGAATCGCCTCCGCCGCCGCTCCCGGGGTGATATCTGTTGCCTTCGTCGCTGAATCCATGCGCCGCCGCCGATAATGATAGCCCAGTTGCTCAATGTTCGTACCGAGTCGCCTTTGTTTTTCATCATTGGCATGCAAGTCTCGTAAGTCGACGGGATTTTGGCTGTTCGTTGCCTGCGTGATCAAGGAAACCGTATCGGTAGCGGAATCGTCGTCTTTGTTCAGTTCATAAATGCGAATCAAGACATGCGCGTCTTCAGGAAGATTTTTACCTTGCCTCTTTAATTCCTCCGAAGTTTTGTAGATCGTCATACATGTTTGCCCTCCATTGACAATTTGGAGATTCGATAATTTGACTTTGTGGTTTTCGTGTTGGAATCCGGCGTTGGATTTAAGGTCACTACAGATGACCGTCAAGCCATTGTTAAAAAAATAGAAATTGGACGGCGTATTGGAGAGGAGCGTTTTTTGAATATCCTCATTCACCCGATTACCATGTAATCCGAGGTAGCTTCGGACATTGCGTTCCAATAAGCGATCACCGTGAGTTTCCATCAGTCGTGCAATTTCCGATACCGCCACTTTTCCGATACAAACACGGTTGTAGTTCATGTCCTCGAAAACGGCCTTGCCCGTAAGCGTCACAAGATCGTCGACCGGACGGGTTTTTTGAAGAATATTCAGGAGAACGTCATGATTGACGTGTTCCCAGCTTATACGATCCCGATTGCCAAACCGGTCGATTCGCTCCTGGGAAGCGGCGTTCCATTTTCGTCCATTATTACAGGCGATGATCCTGATATTGGGAAAACGACCGTCATGGATTAAAGAGCGTATTTCCTCGATTTTGGCTTCAAGCCTCTTATTGATGTGCTGCAGGCTTGTGCCGGGATCAAAAAAACACCGGCAAGCGGCAATCAGTTTTTCAATCGCGTTTTCTCCGAATTCGGAATTGCCGGACAAATTCTTATGCTGATATTTTCCTTGCAATAACGTAATGGTGACATCGGAAGCATCCGGAATGGAAATGTGAATTGCGTCAACGCCAAAGTCTCCACCACCTTCCGTCAAGCACTCAAAAGCGTCGTCCGGTTCCAGGTCAAGCATCGTTTTGACACATAGATACACGAAAGCAAGTGATTTGAGCCTCTCTCCCGTAATGTTGAGTTCTTGAGAGGCTTGCTCGCGTATTTCGTCTTCTACTCCTGCCAGGTGTTGATCAATGATGGATAGATTGATGTCCATGGCGATAAAAACTCCGTTGAGGGAAACCCGGTTATTGGGCAACAAAAAATCAAAGCGGGTCCCACTCTGCTTGGACCGACGAATCGGAGTCGGGATCGTAGGGGAAGCGGTTCTTCACGAGCCGGGAACAGGACGGGAAGATCGCATTCCGGACGGTTTATTTCGCGATTTCTTCGAGCACGGGGCGAATGCCGAGACCGTCGACGCAGCCGCGGACGCAGTTGCCGCAACCCGTACACAGCAGGACGCCGAACTTTTCCGGGTAGATCGAAAACTTGTGCAAAACGCGTTGACGCTGCCGCTCCCCCTGGTCGTGCCGCGGATTGTGACCGGACGCGTGGTGGGTGAACAAGGCGAACTGGCAGGAATCCCAATTCTTGACCTTGCGGCCCTTGTCGACGCTGCCTTCATCGACCATGTCGAAACAGTGGCAGGTCGGACAGACATAGGTGCAGGCCCCGCAGCCCAGACATCGCACCGCGGCCTCGCTGAAAAACGCCGGAGTCTCGAACGCCGTTTGGAGACGCTCCCGGATTTGGGCCGCGTCGAATTTCCTGTCAGGGGCCGCCCCGGTACGGCCCGTCTTGTCGGATTCACTCGTTTTTCCGCCGAACAGGATGCGGCCCTTTTCGGTGAAAACGCGAACCTCGAACGTGTCGTCGTCGATCGGCAAAAGCTCCGCGTCGGCCCCGGCCTGCGTTTCGGGTGAAAGATCGACGCTCGTGCAAAAACAACCGGCGTCCGGCGCGGCACAGGCAAGCGAAACGACCGTCGTGTTCTCGCGCCGGCTCTGGTAAAAACGGTCCTGAAAATCCCAGCCGAAAACGCGGTCCATGAGCGGCAGCGCCGCCGCGTCGCACGGCCGGGCTCCGAGTACTACCTGCGGCGCGACGAACGGCCGGGCATCCGTGACGAGAACCTCGGTCCCCTGCCGCTCGAACGTATACAGGATTTCATGCCGCGGAAAGAAAAACTCCTTGGTCGAATTGACCGGAAACACGGCCGGATCGATCAGGGGCGCATCGCCTTTTTCGAGGTACTGGAAAAACGCTTTCTCTCCCCGGGCGACCGGCGTCGCGACCTTCGTTCCCGCCTCCAGGAGCGAGTCGATCAGCGCGAGTAATTGTTGACGTGTAATGATTTGCGGCATGGGAATAAGGTTGTTTCGGATGGTGCGTGAGGAATGGGACCGAGGCGACCCCTACCGGATGAACGTTTCCTTGTCTTCGACGGAAAACGTGCCGATAATCGGCAAGGTGTCGGGATTCTCACCGGCACGGTAACCGTCGAAATGCGTTTCCCCGGCCCGGGCGAGCGAAAGGTTGAGCAGATCGAGATCGATCCCGGCGGGACAGGCCGCGGAACAGGCTCCGCAACCGACGCAACGACCGGCCAAATGGAAGGCGCGGGTGATGTTCCACGCGAAATTGCCCTTGAGCGTCGCCGAGGTATCGATCCGTTGCGGCCGGTTCTTGTCGACGATGCATTGCGTACAATAACAAAGCGGACAGACCTGCCGACAGGCGTAGCATTTGAAACAACGGGTAAATTCCTTCTTCCAAAACGCGAACCGTTCTTCGCGGGACATCGTGTCGAGCATTGCCAGTTTCGCGTAACGTTCGTCGAAACGCGCGTCCCGCGGCTCCGGCTCCATGTCGATCAACACGACGTCGCCCGGCTCCCGTTGCGATTCGGCGATCAAAACGTTGAACGCCCGCTTGCCTGCCGCATTCACGACGACCGCCGGTTTGCCGAGTTTGCGAACTTCGTCCCGTTTGAGACAGCCGACGAGATTATGGCGGCTCCGGACGCAATCGTCGTTCCACACGAGGCGGCCGACGTCGTCCGGATCGGTGATGAAAGCCGGCGTCGGTTTGCCGTATTCGTCGAGCGTAAAACCGACGACGAGGCCGGCCTGTTTCGATTCGAGAAGTTCTTTGGCGCGATTGCGCATTTCCGTTTGAATGTCTTGCATGATCGTTTGTTTATGTGCAATTATACCGTAAACGGCATGAAAATGCGGCGTGTTTTTCCCCGCGAACAATCGTTTGCCGCTCGAACGAAACGTGTATACTTCAAACGGCATGAAAACGGTCGTTTTCCCATAACAGCCGGAATGGAGACGTACTCGCCGTAATGACGGTGATGGATTTGGTTTCCGTCAATACGCTACGCTCCTTTCCGGCTTTTATTTCGGACGTTTTCAGGCCGTTTACAGTATATCTCATCGAGTCGTTTTTTCAGAATACCGAGATCCGTCGTTAAAAAGCAATCGACGGATGCGACTTTGGCGCATCCCAAATGCAAGGCGTCCATCGACCTGATCCCCTTGAAACAGCAATTGTCCCAATATAATTTGGGCTTGGTTTTCATCTCACGCTTCCGCGCAAATCTCCCTGTACGCCGCGTAGGGGCCCATTGCGCGCGCTTTGTCGACGATTTCCGTAACGAATTTTTGGAACTTCGCCCCCTCCGCCGCGCTGATCCAGGAAAAATGGACCCGGTCGGTGTCGATGCCGAGCGATTCCATCAGTTCCCGAAACAAGATCCAACGTCGCCGCGCGTGGTAGTTGCCCGCGTTGTAATGGCAGTCGCCGGGATGACAGCCGCTCACGAGCACGGCATCGGCGCCGACCTCGAAAGCCTTGACGATCAGGTTGAAGTCGATCCGGCCCGTGCATGGAAGGCGGATGATGCGGATGTTCGCAGGATATTCCAGCCGGCTCGTCCCGGCAAGGTCGGCCCCCAAATA
>DOMV01000010.1:0-223 GCA_003509805.1 Planctomycetaceae bacterium | reverse complement strand
CGGCGTGTTGGTCCTATCGTGAACTTGTGAAAATTTTTCGGCAGTAGCACAAAATCAGGCTTTTCTCCGCACTCCCCGTACCTCCGCGTGGGGAAACGCAGACGCCCCCCCCCATAGTATAAAGCATCCCGTAACGCCGGGCAACCAAGTCGGAAAAACCTTGCAACGCAAGGCCCAAAACAACGAGCCGCGACCTGCGGTCGCGGGGAAACGGGGTCACCTC
>DOMV01000047.1 GCA_003509805.1 Planctomycetaceae bacterium | reverse complement strand
GCCGAGGCTTTTTTGATCGTGATTCCCGTTACGTTTGTTCCCGTGACGGGATCGACCTCGGGCTGTTTGCCGGAAACCTTCATCGCCAGGACTTCCTGCGACGACGCCGTTTTCGCCCCGACGAAGATTTTGAACATGTCCCCCGCGACCGGGGCGACGGGCAGCGGGCTCGTGATTTGCAGCGTTCCGGTTTCCTTGTTCCATTTTCGTACATGGAACGGGATGCCGCGCAGCGAGGCGGTCGATTGGCCGCAGAAGAAGCCGACNNATCGACGAGCCGGGCCCGACGACGCGGTCCGGCGAATCGGCGTTCGGGGCGGCCAGTTCCTTCGAGGGATAAAACAAACCGAGATAATCGGGAGTGGGGATCATTGAAAAATCCTGTACGGGTTATAAAATACGAAACGATAAAAGACCGGTTTTCGTATCGCGGGAAACGATCAATTCCGGCGACGGCGGCAAGTCGACGGCGAAATACGGTACGATTTCGTTGATCGATTCGTTCCCGAACCGGTCAACCGTTTCAACTCTGAACGAATGCCAGCGTCCATTGCGTCCTTCCAATGACACGGGACAGTCGATTTCCATGCGTTCCATGCCGATCGGCGGGACTTCGAGCAGGAGCGATTCGATACTTCCCGTATCGAAAATGGTGTGATAGATGCGATATACCGCCGCCTCGACGCGGTTCCACGAAATCCGGGGTTTGACGAGCGGATGTTGTTCGATGGAGTCGGGCACGGTTTCATCCTCGAAATCATGGACCTCGACAAGAAACGTGCCGTCTGTCGGAACGGGAATCGTGACGCTCCGGTTTTTCGTTTCGGCCATATAGGGGCCGACGAGGAGTTTGCCGTTGACGAAAATCCAGGACCATGCCGCCACGTTTTCGCTCGTCCAATTCAAGGAAACCATGCCGTTTCCGAGCGGTCTGACGAGTACGTTTTCAACGAGCATTTCCCGCCTCCGTGACCAAGCGGGCCAACGTTTCCCAATCGGGCGTCGTTCCCTCGCGCTGATAATCCTTCCGGGCCTGACGGATGGCGTCGTGCAGTGCCGGCCACTGTTGCGATTCGTCCTCCGCTTCGTGCAGATGGCCGATCAAGCGTAATCGATACGAATAACCGTCATGCACCTCGGCAAGCAGCACGAACGTCGCGCCGAGATGCTTTTCGCAACATTCAAGACAGGACGGTCGGGCCGGGTTATCCGCCGCATCGTCTTTCGCATTTCGACGGCAACCGCATTTTTTCGAGATTTTTAACTGCGTTTCGGAAACCACGTCGCCGTGCCGGTGGGCCATTCGGCAGCAAACGCCGTGATAATCGTTCGAACGACAAATCCGACGTTGTTCGAACTTTTCGCCGCAGCGCTGGGCATACAGAATCTCGTCGCCGTAAATCGTGCATTTATACGCGCCGCGGCCGTCGCATTCGATGAAGCGCTGCGTATCGTCGGTGAGATCGTATTCGACCGTGAACGGGTCTTCGCTTTCGCCGATCCAGTCGCCGGAGATCAGGAGTTTTTCAGGATTATCCGCACGATAACTAACGCGGTAAATGAACGTGCCGGGCAGTTCGATCCGGTGGTCGCCGTCGCTGTCGTGAACATGCACGAGGTCCTGGATTTCGCCGACGCAAAGCCGGTCCTTGTAGACGAAACCCGTCCTTGCCAAACGCAGCGAAACCGGCGACGAAAGCGAATCGAGCGACGGCCCGTCCATGCGGTAGAGCCTGTAAACGCCGGTTTCGTCCATTGCGACGAAGGAAACGTGCCAGCCGGACTCATCCTGCCAACCCGACGGCGAGCATTCGACTTGACCGTGCGGAAATCCGGTTTCCAGTCGTTGCGGTTCGCCGTCGTCGATTTGAAAGAAAAGTTTCCAGCAGCGCCGTTCACAATCGTCGGCCTGTGCGAACAGTAAAACACGTTCGCCATCATTACCGTACATTAAAAACGGCATGTGGGATAATGTTTCGGTCATGCTTTCAGCAGTTGTAATAGCTTGCGCTTTCCGTTCCGGTCGGGAACTTGATGTAACTTCCGTCCTTGCATCCGATTTCGAGGCGGAAAACCCAGGTATATTTGTACGTCGTCGTACTGGTCGCCTCCGGCAGACCGACCAGCCTGCCGTTTTGATCGACGCAGCCGCGTTGGACGGGAACGTAGCCGGTATAATTGTTCGTCAGCCGCCAGTAACGCTTCGGTGCGGCGACGCCGTCGCCCCGGTATTCGCTCAAATCCCAGGTTGCGTAATCGGAAGCCGTGAACGTCGCCAGCGTATACGGCTCGCATCCGCAGCATTCCAGGCATACGCCTGCGCCGTCGAAAACGGCCAGGCCGCCGTCCGCCCTGATTTTGAAGACGCCGTCGTCGACGACGAATTTTCCTTTGCCGCTCATGGTTCCTCCTCGCAGGCGGCGACTTCGAGAACCTCGTTGATCCAGCCGAGTACGAGTTTGTCGTCGTTATCGTAATGCGCGTAACCGAAGGTCGCGGCGCCGATCGCGCCGAGATTCGGACGTTTCCACCGGTGCGGCGATTCGGTCGGATCGACGTCCTCCTCCAGTTTTTCGTCCGTTAAGGCGTCCGTGACGGTGTACTTCCACGAGGCGACCTTTTTATTGTCCCCCTGCTCGCCGCCGGTCTGTTCCAGTTTGACGGGAAACAAGGTCGACTTGCCGCTGCCGATGCG
>DOMV01000121.1 GCA_003509805.1 Planctomycetaceae bacterium | reverse complement strand
GCCACAGCCCCGGCCGTCACAGCCCCGGCCGCCACAGCCCCGGCTTCGGTACCTAAAGAACGCACCATGATCCCGCAAATCGCCATCGTCGGCCGACCGAACGTCGGCAAGTCGTCCCTTTTCAACTGGATTGCCGGGGAGCGGATCAGCATTGTCGATCCGACCGCCGGCGTGACGCGCGACCGGATCTCCTACCTGCTCGACCTGGAGCCGGAAGTCGGCGAACGTCCCCTTTCCGTTCGCGAGGAAAAGAAACTTTCCGAAAGCGCCGATGCCGTCCTGCCCGGCCCCAAGTTGGTCGAACTCGTCGATACCGGCGGCATGGGCATCGTCGATGTGGACGATCTCACCGAGGATGTCGAGCAGCAGATCCGCTTGGCCATCAACTCGGCAAGCCTGATCCTGTTCGTCGTCGACGCCCGGGAAGGAATCGTCCCGCTCGATGAGGTCGTCGCCGAACGGCTTCGCAGGCTTTCATGTCCCGTTTTATTGCTGGCGAACAAGGCCGACAACGAACGCGACGAATGGAAGGCGGAGGAATTCCACCGGTTCGGCTGGGGGGTCGTCCCGGTCAGCGCGAAACAAAAGCGCGGTCGCGTTGCGATGATGGAAACGGTCGAGCGTACGCTTTCCGAGCACGATCTTTTCGCCGACACGAACGCCGCCGACGTGGAACCGGTCATGAAGATCGCCATCGTCGGGCGGCAAAACGTCGGTAAAAGCACCTTCATCAACACGCTGACCGAAGAGGAACGGGTCATTGCCAGTCCGATTCCCGGGACGACCCGGGACAGCATCGACGTCCGTTTCGACATGGACGGCAAGACCTTCATCGCGATCGACACGCCCGGCTTTCAGCGGAGGAAGGGCGTCAAAACGGACCTCGCATTCTACAGCGGCGCGCGCGCCGAACGGGCGATTCGCATGGCGGACGTCGTGCTGCTTTTCTTCGATTGTTCCCGGCAAATCAGCAAGGTCGACAAGCAGCTCGTCGGGCTGATCCGGGAGGAGATGAAGCCGTGCGTTTTCGTGGTCAACAAATGGGACAAACTGGCCGGGGAAATGCCGACCGAACGCTGGGCCGATTACGTGAGGGAACAATTCCCGCAGATGGCGCATGTCCCGATCGCGTTCGTTACCGCGCTGACGGGCCGGAACGTCCACAAAATGCTCAACCACGCCCAGATGCTGTTCAAACAATCGCGGCAACGGATTTCAACGGCCCGGTTGAACAAATGGATCGCCGCGGCGCTCGATTTCAATCCCCCGCCGCTCTTTCATTACCGCAAACCGAAGGTGTATTACGCGACCCAAGCCGGTATCCAGCCGCCGACGATCGTCCTTTTTTGCAATATGCCCGACGCGTTCACGAAGCAATACGAGCGCTACCTGCTCACGACCTTGCGGGACGAACTGCCGTTCGCGGAAGTCCCGATCCGCATCCTCTTCCGCAAGCGGGAATCCGCCGACACGACCGATGAAATCGACGTGAAACGCAAAAGCTGAGAATCGTGCATACCGCAAACGGGCGGAAAACTCGCATGCGCGTCAATCCCGGCCGCTTCACGCAGACGCGCTCCCGGCTCGCCGGAATCGAACGCCGGCTTGACAGTCGGTTGGGTTGAAAATCAGCCGGCTTGAACATCAGCCGGATTGATAGCCGTATTTGGCGATATAGTCGGCCCAGCGGGTATTGATCTGCTCGACGATCTCGGGAGCGAGTTCGAACCTGTTTTTTTTGTACGATTTCTGCGTCGCCGCGAAGGCTTCGATCTCCGGCCGGATCGCCTCGAAGCGGTCGATTCCCAGGGCGGCATACGTTTTCTCGATCGTCCCGACCGGGTTTTGGACCAACTCGTCGTACCCGACGTCGCAAAACTGCCCTTCTTTCAACAACGGCAAATCGGCCTCGAAGGCTTCGTACATCGTATTGAACGTCGAAAAAACGTATTCGTCCAATTCGGGCCCGCCTTTGGGACGCTGGCAACCCTCATCCGTCGCGAGCCGCATCCAGAGATTGACGGTTGAAGGAAAAAGCGCCCTCGGATCGCGGTGAATATGAACGAATTTGGCGTCCGGGAACCGTTCCAGGATCGCCCTGATCCGGGCCGTGTGCGGGGGCGATTTGAGAATGACCTGCCTGGGCGACTGGACCGTCAACGACTTGAGCAGCCATTCCATCCCGTCGAGCCACGCCGAACGCTGCGCCGGGGAAACGTTGCGCAACGTTAAATACGCGTCGTCGATCGGCCCGTTGTTCGGGAAAAGCAAACGCAGGTATGGCGAAGGAATCCCCAGCGAGCAAAGGGCGAATTCGTCCTCCTGCGGACGGTCGAACCCGGCGGCCATGTTGTCCATCGGGCGTTTTTTCGGCATCAGGCACGAAACCAGCGGGCGCAGGAAATGCCGGGTCACCAGGAAATGCGACGGCGCGAAGCAGGCGTAGGTGTCCATGAAGGTGAACCGCGGATCGCGAATCATGTATTCATGGAGGAGCGTCGTCCCGCTGCGCCAGTGCCCGATGATGAAGATCGGCGGCCCCGCCAGTTTCGTTTCGCGGATTTTCGTGCCGTACCGGATTTGTTGCAGGGTCGCGAAAGGCGTATTGACGGTCGCGGCCAATCCCGTGACAATCCCGGCCATGGCCCAGCGAATCGGCGCCACGCGGTATTTCCCCTTGCGCAGCACTTTCAACCATGCCCCCAGGGTCATGCCGTCCCAGAATCGCGGATACCAAAACCGGTCGTGATAACCGCCGGTTTCTTTTTTCGTAATGGAACTCATGG
This sequence comes from Planctomycetaceae bacterium, assembly GCA_003509805.1. GTDB lineage: Bacteria > Planctomycetota > Planctomycetia > Pirellulales > Thermoguttaceae > UBA8133. The sequence continues at coordinate 6,570 of DOMV01000121.1, read as the reverse complement.
GAAACGGGGCAAAAAAAGAACAGGAAAGCATTGAAACGCGAATTCGCCGGGCGAATCCTTTCGGAGACCGTTTTTTCGGCGACGTTCTTTTACTTCGTGATCGTAATCGTCGATTTGTCGCTCAGCAGGTCAAACAGCTCATTCATTTCAACGGACGGAACGAAGACAAGCGGATTCGGATGCGGCGCGGACGGGTTATCGCTGTTCGTAATCCCTTTTCCACCGCCCAGGCCGATCCAACGATGCTGCGCCGCCGGGCCGACCGCCCGTTTTTCCTGGACGAGAAACTCGCCCTCTTGCCCGTGAAGCGATTCGCCGATCACGACCGGACGCCGCCCGACGTACAGGCCGCCGAGAATGATTTGCAACTCCTTGCGGTCTAGGAAAATCTTCGCGTCGAAAGGACCGCGAACGACTTTCAATTCCGAGCCGGGAATCAAGACGCGGTGCCGCGCGATTCCGTTGATCCGCATCAGGGTTTCCGGGTTCAAGTCGAATTTCCGGGCAACCGATTCGATGGTGTCGTTCGGTTCGACCCGGTATGGAGGTTCAAGAACGTGAATTTCCGGCGTGAAAATCACATCGTTGGCCAGCTTGTCGAGAATCGGGGCCAGGTAGGAACGCTCGTTGGCATTGAGGTCTTTCATGTCGTTGAGCTGGCTCAGGCAATCGAACCCTTCACAGACGGCCCCGATCGTTCCGGAATCGATAAGCGAACACTGGGCCTTGACATAATTGGCAACCGATTCACGCAGCACGGATTCACGCTGCATGGATTCACGCTGCGCCGGTGTCGTACTGGAAGCAGCCGGCTCCTGCGCCGGAATCGCGGTTGCCGGGAAATCCGCCGCCGGGGCATCCACTGCGGGGGCATCCATCTTGAATGCCACGGAATTGGTCGGAGCGACATCGAAATGCATCGTCGAAACCATATCGGCGGCCGGTGGCACCGGATCGGGTCGAACGGGTACGATTTCCCGCTGGGACGGCCCCGGTCGGGATGGCACCGGTTGGAGTGGTTCCGGCGGCAAATGATCCACCCGGCCGGAAGTTTGTCGATAATCGACGGGGACCAATTCGTTTGCCTGCAACGATTCCGATGCCTGCCATGATTCCGAAGCGGACGGCTGTTGCGGCAATTTCCGGCTTGGATTCGGGCGAACGGCAAGCGTGGGCCCTTCTTCCGTAACCTGTGGAAGCGATTTCACTTTCGGCTGCGTAAACACCGGCTGCGGTTCCGCGTGTTGTTCATCTTCATTCGACGAAGCAACGCCGGACGCAACAATACCGGACGAAGCAACACCGGACGAAGCAACGGGCGTTTTCACAGGCGTTTTTTCAGCCGAGTCCCACAGACTCCCTTGGTTGACGGGAATGTCCGCCAATACCGGAATATCATGTAAAACCGCAACGTCTTGCAGGGACGCTTTCGTGTCGGCGACAGTATCGGTGACAGTATCGATGGCAACATCGGCGGCAGCCGGGGTTTCCGCGGGGGAAATCGTTTCCGAATCGCTTTTCCCCTCCGGCATGGGGGTGGTCATGGAAGAATCCGTGGCAGTCGGATGGGCAGTCGGAAACAGTGTGGTCGTTTCAGGCATGGTCCCTTCAAGCACCGGCGACGGCGGGCTCGGGGTCCGTGTGTCTTCAAAGGGAGAGGGCGGCTGCTCGAAAAGCGGTGCCGTCGTGGGAACCGAATGGAACGGAGGGGCCGTCGTGGGAACCGATTCGGGCGAAAAAGGCGGGGCGGCACCCAACGCCGGGGCTTCCGCGACAGGTTTCGACCCGTTCACCTGCGATCCGTACTGTGCTCCATACGACGGTGCGGGAACGGCTGCGACCGGAGTATCGAACGGGGACGGGGGGGCGTCGGAAATGCCGACCTCGAAGGGCGGTGCGNNGCCCCGGTAGAGGGCGTTTCCGCGGATTGTCCCTCGGAAGAACCGAACGGAGGAGCCTCGCCGACGCCGCCGAACATCTCCGGCATCGAACCGGTTTCACTCGATTCACTGAAATTGACATATCCGAAAACGGGTGAAGTGCCGTTCGGATCGGCATTCGGATCAATATCGATACCGAGCTCCCGCAACACCGCGGCGTCGCCCGCGGAAATCTCATTGGCCGGCTTTCGGGGGAAGAAAAGCGATTTCACGCCATATCCCGCGAAAAGCAGGATCGCCACACACAACATCCATTTTGCGATTTTCACGTTGAGCACCTCCCTTCGCCGACACCCGGCCGATATCCTCTTTCCGGACCGAAAAGAACGACAGATTCTACCGTAAAGATCGGGTTGACCGCCAGAGCAACTCAACGAATATTGTGAGTAAAATTGGAAATATCGGAAAAATAGCAGAATGAGCAATTCCAGCGCACGCCTGTTTTCGGATCACGACCGTTTTCAGAGCACGAAGCGTAAGCGAGTGAACCTACCCTTACCACCGTCCCAATTGTTTCGGCATGAATGGACGGCACATTCGTGGCAAACAGCATAAAATGGATGTTTTGGTGATATTTTTGAGAAAGGGCATGTCACGGACGATCCCAGAAGGGAAAAATACCGAAACCGGTATTCGGCGTAAAACACAAGTCCGTTTTCTTCGGCTCCATTCCCTTTTCAGAGGCCAAAACATGTTTGATTCGACGTCTTACGAAGCCGTGGAGTTTTCGAACGCGGTTCAATCGCCGCTGGAGACCTATTTGCGTGAGATCAATTCCACCGCGCTGTTGACATCCGAGGAAGAACAACGTCTTGCCAGGGCCATCGAGCAGGGAGATTTGGAGTCGCGCGACAGGATGGTTCGCGCCAACCTCCGCCTTGTCGTCAACATTGCCCGGGGATATACCGGAAAAGGGCTGGGGCTCCAGGATTTGATCGAAGAGGGCAATCTCGGCCTCCTCCGCGCCGTCGAAGGTTTCGATCCGGAAATGGGAACCCGGTTTTCGACCTACGCAAGTTATTGGATCAAGCAATCGATTAAAAGGGCGTTGATCAACTCGGCGAAAACAATCCGGATCCCGGCTTACATGGTCGAACTGCTCTCGAAATGGAGAAGGGCGACCAATCGGTTGAGCGATGAACTCGGTCGAACCCCGACGCCGGAAGAAATCGCCCGCGTTTTGGGATTGCCGCGTAAAAAACTGCCGATCATCAAAAAGGCGATTCTCATCTACAATTTGACGCCCCAGACCGATCAAGCGGATTTCGGCTGGTCGCTCGGCGAGATGATCATGGACGAGCGGCATCGCGGTCCCGACGAGGAAATGTTGGAAAGCGACAACCTCAGCTACGTGATGCGACAAATCGAAACGATGGACATCCGGGAGGCGGCCGTCTTGAAACGGCGTTTCGGCCTCGAAGGGCACGAACCTCAAACGCTCAAGGAAATCGGCGAGGCGCTCGGGCTGACCCGGGAGCGGGTACGGCAGATCGAAACCGAAGCGCTCTCGCGTCTCGCCGAATCCCTGGAAGGCGTGCGGTCGGGACGCCCCTGGTAACAATCCTGGTGGCAATCACGGTAACAATCACGGTCATGCCGGAAGCCGTGCGCATTTCCCGAAGGTATAAACCGGAAACGCAGCCTGTTTCGGCGTAAAACCGCGTTCTAAAAGCGAAAGTCGCGTTGACCGTCTTCGATGGCGGCCAGGTGTTTTTCGCACGCCTCGCGGACCGTCGGGCTCGGAATGCTTTTCAATTCCCGTGTTATCAACAGGTCGCCGAGGGAACGGGTGTCCGCGTCGGCGTAATCGAGCAGGTATTCCTTCAACGTCATCAACGCGTTGGGGTGGCAGCAGTTCTCGATCTGCCTGCTTTTCACCATCGCCATGAAGCGATCGCCGGTCCGGCCGGCACGATAACATGCCGTGCAAAAGGAAGGAATATACCCGAGCGCCATCAGCCAGTGAACCACTTCGTCCAGGGTTCGATTGTCGCTGACGTCGAATTGTTCCGTGTTGTCGGAAGGCGATTCCGGCACGGCGTAACCGCCGACGCTGGTTCGCGACGCCCCGCTTACCTGCGTGATGCCGAGCGCCAAAAGCCGTTCCCGGACAGCCCGGCTTTCCCGTGTCGAAATGATCATGCCCGTGTAAGGAACCGCGACCCGGATAACCGCGCATAATTTGGCGAACGTGTCGTCGTCGATGCCGTTGTCGAATGCGCCGGGATCGATATCGTCCGCCCGTTTGATACGCGGCATGCTGATCGTGTGGGGGCCCACGCCGAAAACCGCTTCCAGGTGCTCCGCGTGCATCAACAACGCCGCCGTTTCATAACGATATCGCTCCAGGCCGAACAGGACGCCCAGCCCCACGTCGTCGATTCCGGCCCGCATGGCGCGATCCATCGCCTCGGTGTGATAGGCGTAATCGTGTTTGGGTCCAGTCGGGTGCAGGCGCTCGTAACTCTCCTTGTGGTAGGTTTCCTGAAAAAGAATATATGTACCGATATCGGCATCCCGCAGTTTCACGTAGTTTTCGACGGTCGTGGCCGCGATGTTGACGTTCACCCGGCGGATCGCGCCGTTTTTGTGCTTGATGCCGTAAATCGTTTGAATGCTCTCAAGAATGTATTCGATCGGGTTGTTGACGGGATCTTCCCCGGCCTCGATGGCCAGCCGTTTGTGGCCCATGTCCTGCAGCGCCGTCGCCTCGCGGGCGATCGCGTCCTGCGAGAGTTTTTTCCGGGCGATATGTTTGTTCCGGCGATGATACGGACAGTAAACGCAACTGTTGACGCAGTAATTGGAAAGATACAACGGCGCGAACAGGACGATGCGGTTGCCGTAATGGTTCCGTTTGATTTTCCGCGCCAAATCGTAAACCGCTTCCAGCTTGTCCGGCATTTCGCACGCCAAAAGCACCGAGGCTTCCCGGTGGGTCAGGCCCTTTTCCAGCGCGGCTTTTTGAAGGATCCGGTCGATCAATGCGACGTCGTCCTTGTTGTCCTCGGCATAAGCGAGCGTGTCCATGACTTCGTCATGGCAAATGAATTCGTCCGCCTTCGGGGATTTGGGATCGTACATCGTTATTGCTGATCTTTTCGTATTGCGACGGCATTTCCCGCCCTCCGGCCACGACGCCACGCTTCGCCGCCGGCAGTGATGCCTTGCGTGTTTCCTCGCGTGTTTTCGCCTGTGTGCAGAGAAGCGGTGTGTAGAGAAACGGAACGGGTCCAGTATAGCACATTTCCGCCCGATGACAATCCGTGTTTTCCGCTCCTCAGGCGGCCGATTCCACCGGGTTCACATCAATTTCCAGCGTTTTTTCCAGCGTCTTCTCCGGCGTTCTTTCCATCATCGCCGACATGTTGGGCCCGACCGTGTTTTCGGCCGAATCCTCTCTCGTGTCACGTCTTGTGTCAAGGTACCCGTATTTGGCGAGCCAGGGGGCCAGGCGTTCGTGAAGTTCGGGGTGACGGTCGTAGGGAAACTCCGTTTTCCAACGGCTCGTGTCTTTTTGCACGGGTTGATTGACCTGGTAGCAACGCATTTGAAGGCGGTCGCGGCGTGTGTCCCGCGTTTGCGGCAACGTCATCGGAATGTCGCGTTGGTCGCCCAAGTGCCGGGGCCGTTCGTGGTAATGCAACATCTTTTGAAGCACATGGAAATCGTAGGAGAGCCCCAGGAAATCCAGGGAACGGATGAGCACGAGGGAGGGATCCTGCTGCAAATCCCGCAGGTGGACCAATATCACGTCGTCTTTGAACGCCGCTTGCATGGTTTCGTATTCGACGACGCTGTCGATCCAGCGGTTCACCACGTCTTCGTGCGACCCGTGATGGGACGCGACGCCGGATGCGACGCAATCACGGCCGTCCCTCATCATGCACAGGATTTTATGGTTGGGGATCAGCGAATGAATCCGGGGCCAGCGCTCGATGTTGGTCGGCGTTTTTTCCAAAACGATCGACTTTCCTTCCTGTTCGGCGCTTTTTTGCCACGATTTGAACGTGGAGATGATCTCCCGGTCCGTATGCCCCATGGTAAAGAGATTCGATTCGCGGAAAAGTCCCCATATCTCCGGGTGTTCCAAGAGGATACGGAAAAAAATGGTCGTTCCGCTGTTGGGGGGCCCCATGATAAACGCGAATTTGCCGTCGGGACAAACCGCCCTCCGGCGGCTGAGGGACCAGTTCCAGTGAATGGACGGAAATTCCTCGTACAGTTTTTTCGTGAAATACCCTTTCTGCTCCTTCCGGAAATCCGCTTGCACGCCCTCCCGGAATGCTTCCTTTTCCTTATCGTTTTCCCGGCGCAACGTCGCGATTGTTTGTTCATGGGTTTCCTGTCGCTCCTTCAGCAAGGCCAGGAGTCGCGACCGTTCCGCTTCCAAGGACGCGATTTCCCGCTTCACGGAACGGTTTTCCCGAACAAGCGTGTCGATTACGCCGATTTTTTTGCGAAATACGCCCCGAGTAGCCCGCGGCGCCAAAAGTTTCAACGGGCGAAGAACGAATGTGACGGCTTGCTTGAGTCGCTTAATCATGGCTGGCAATCGAACGTGGGGAACGGTGTTCATGCGCCGGCGTCCGCGCTGCTCGGCACGCCCGCCTACCCTCCGGGACCCTAT
>DOMV01000005.1:4054-5009 GCA_003509805.1 Planctomycetaceae bacterium | reverse complement strand
AGGCGATTCCGGTCTCACCTCCGGGATGTCGGCCTCGTTCGGCTTGGCAACGTCGACGGCGGCCTGTTCGCCGGCGTTTTCCACCGGCTTCCCGTCGCGCAACACCTGGGTCGTCGCAACAAACGTGTACAATGCGTTACGGATCCCGGACCGGTCGCTATTGCTCCTTGAAATCGCCTCGTAAACGTAGAGTCTGTTATTTCTTGCCGTTACAACAACATTCGTGCTGAAGAAATAACCGGGACGTTTCGGATCGGGGCGACGCGTGGCAAAAGTGACGCCATAAAGACCGCCCAGCTTCACCATTTTCGCGGGCGTCTTGTACTTTTCCTGAATCCCGGCGGCAAAATCGGGAAGATCGTCTTCTTCGAGCGTATGGATCGCAGTATCTTTGGCCCACAATTGCAGGTTGTTTTGCCCGTTTTGGAAACCCGCGACAAAAACACCTTTCGAACCTTTTTTGCCGGTATTGGAAAAAAGTTTCCATCCTTTGGGATCAAAAACACGGATTCGCGGTTCGCCGTCGGCATCACGATCAACATCCTTATTGATGTCCGGTCCTTCAAGCGGCAGGAACTTCGATGGATCGACTTTCAACCATGTCGGCGCGGACAAACCGGAGGCGGAGGATTTTTTCCTGTGGCCGTCCTCGCCGCCGCCACCGCAACCGGGGACAACGATCGACAGCAACGAAAACACCGACAAAAGAAAAGGCAACGGAACATGTTGTCGCATTCGCTTCACCTTGAAATCATCTCTCGGGACCGATCACCGGAACACTTCAAACCGGCTTCCACATCTTATTCCGACCGGAACGGTCCGGGGGCATGGCGGGAACCCTCGCCGAACGGCAAAAAAGTTCCGGCGAAAAGTCCGACAAAACACCCATTGTACGACAAGCGGACGGATAAAATCAAGTAGGTCGCCGGGAAAAGTGAAAACCAAGTGAAAACCA
>DOMV01000005.1:0-3955 GCA_003509805.1 Planctomycetaceae bacterium | reverse complement strand
AACCGCCTGCCGCTCGAACGATCCGTTTAGGTCATTATACGAACAGCAGTTAGGGGAAAGTGAGTGCGGTAGGCAGACTTGACCAAAGGTTCATTTTCACCGCGTTTCCAGTATACGGTGGCAAGGCCGGCAGGCATCACCGGGTACCACGTCTGCGAGTACCACATCCGGTCGCCTCCGGCATGTTTCGAAAAAACCATCGAAACCCGTTTGAAAACTGCAATTTCCGGGAAACTTCGGCGCTTTTTCATTCTTTCCGATACTTATCGACCCCGACGGGGTTTTTCGCCTTAGTAATGCCGGATACGATTGACATTGCCCGCAAGCCGATCCCGCAAAGCTCCCGTCTAAAAACATGCGATCCGGAAGACGAGGTTTTTCGGTTTTTTTCCGCGAACGGACGGCTTGGACGGGAACCCCTCAACCGGCTTCGGTATCATTACGGCTCCGGCCTTCGGTGATGAGCGTTTCATCCCGGTCGAATCATTTCCCTGAAATACGCTAGGAGAATCGGTTATGAAAATCGCACGCAATTTTCTGGTGATGGGTGTCTTCCTTGTCTTTTCCGCAATGGTCTTCGCTCAACCGGGCGGCCCCGGACAAGGCGGTCCCGGACAGGGTGGTCCCGGGCGAGGACCCGGACGGGGGCCCGGCGGACCGGGTCTCTTCGACGGCGGTTTCGGACTGCTGATCGACAACGAAGATGTCAAAGTCGCCGTCGGCATTTCGGAAGAACAAATCGAAAAACTTCGAACTCTTCGCCGGGAAGACAGGCCGACTTGGCAGCCGCCGAGCCAGGACGCGAGCCCGGAGGCCCGGGAACAGGAATTCGAAAAATTCCGCAAGGCACGCGAGGAACATCGGGCCAAAATGAAAGCGGTTCTCACCCCCGAACAGTCCAAAAAATTCAGCGCCGTCCGCTTCCAGCTTTCCGGCGGTCTTGAAGAACCGCGCGGTCCGGAATTTCTCGAATCGCTTGAAGCCCTTGATTTGACGCCGGAACAGAAAGCGAAACTGGACGCCTTCGCCCAGGAGCAACGTAAAAAGGCGGAACAATTCTTTTCTTCCCGGAACCGTTCCGAAGGGTCTCCGGAAGAAAGGAGAGCTGAAATAAGGGCGTTTTTTGAAAAATCGCAGCAGGAAATGAAAACGGAAGTCAATCTCCTCCTCACGGCGGAACAAAAGGGGCTTGCCGCCAAATTGACGCAGGAAGGCGAAGGACTGCGGGAAAACCTGCGACAAAGTTTCCGTGATCGCGAACGACGTCCCGGCCGGGGAGAAGGGCGTGGGGAAAGAGGATATCGTCCCGGAGCCGATTCATGGCAGCCCGGTCGCGGAGCCGGCAACCGCGAGGAACGGGGAAATCGGGATGGCAACCGCCGCGGATTTCCTCGCCAGGCCGAAGAATCGAAAGAAAACGACCAGAATAAAACGGAATAAACGCCTGATTGAAGTTGGTCTGAAGACCCGTAATTGCCAATGGGACGGTTCCCGGGTAGAATGAGCGGGTTGTACGGGATTTCCCCGGCACCATCCTCCCATTCCGCCCGAGTAACGAGGGATTCCATGTCGAACTCCCCAAACCGTCCGACTTCGTACCGAGACCGGTTGTGTTTTTCCGATGCGTCCGCCTCCCCCCTCGAACAACGGCGCTGTACACGACATTCCACACGGCGCGGTATACGACACGGCTCCTCGGACGGTGTTGTTTCGGTTGCCGCTCACGCCGGGGGCGACCATCTGGAGCGTCGGGAGGCGACCGGGATGCGCAGCGCCCGTGCGGCTCACGCCCGGCTTCGAGAAAAATCGCACGGTATTGCTGACGCTTTCAGTGGCACGGTCTTTGGAACGGTCTTCGGTATCCCATTTGCCGTTTTCCGAATCTTTCGGTTCCCGGTAATTCTCGCCCTCGTCTCGGGATATCCCTTGCTTTTCGCCCAGGAACCCCGGGAACTCCCGGTCCCTCTCCTCGTTCCGAACGTCCCGGCTGTCCAGGATGTTCCAGGTGGCCAGGATATTCAGGAGGAACAAACGCCCCCTCTCGACACGGAGGAGGCGATTGAGAGAACCAAAAAAGAGCGGGAAACCCGCATTCGGCAGGCGCTTGAGACCGCAAGAAAAGAAAAAGCAGAAAAAACCGAGGAAGCCCGATCGATTCCCCGGCTTCTACCGTCCTTGGACAGGACGACCGACCGGCGTTTGGAGCAGGTTCGCCTGCTGATCGAAAAAAAACGTTTTGCCGAAGCGGTCCAATTGCTCGGCACGCTGCTCGAACAGTCGGAAAATACGTTCCTTGCCCCGCCGGACACGGAAAAATCCGATCCGACCAATCGAACGACGCTCTATAAAACCATTGACGCGCTGTATCACACGCTGCCCGCGGAAGGATGCGCCCTCTTTGCCGCCCAACAGGACCCGCAAGCCAAACGATTGTTCGCCCTTGCCGTGGAACAGGGATCGCTTGAACGCCTTAACATGCTCGCCCAAACCTGTTTCCATACTCCCGCGGGCCGGGATGCAACCTTTTTGTTGGGCATGTATCAATTCGAACAAGGCCGGTGCGCCGCCGCTCTTCTTACCTTCCGGCGGCTCGTCGACGAAGCAGTACGGTTCGCATCTTCGGAACTCCAAGGCGTGGAACGCGGTATTGAACGCGGTGTGGAACGCTATGAACCGATGCTCAGTTTGACCATGATCGCCTGCCTGTTGCGGCTCGGTCGGAAAACGGAGGCCGTCGCGGTCGCCGAAACGTTTTGGCGACGATTTCCCGATCCGGAAATCAATCATCCCTCCGGTCGTCCGTGGTTGCCGGCCAATGCGGCGGAAATCGTTGAAGACATCGAGAAAACCCAGTCGGAAAACCTGCCCGACGTTGCGAACTGGCTGGAGAACGTCGGGTGGCCGCTTCCTTTCGGAACACCTTGGCAATCGGCGACGGTGCGGGCCAGCGCCCCGATTCTCGAAAAAAACTGGACGGTGCCGACTTCTTCCCATGTCCAGGTCGAAGCGACCACGCGGATGGTTCGCCAAATGATCGGCCTCCTGAAAGACACCACCGTCATCCCGGCCTCCCAACCCCTCCTGGTCAGGGATATCCTGCTCCTCCGCGGGTATGATGAAACGTTCGCGGTACATGCCCGAAGCGGAAAACGGCTCTGGTGCGTCTCGGAACCGGAACTGCGGGTCTCCGCCAACATCCCCTACACGCTTTCCCGGCGGCAAAATCTTTATACGCCGCGACCCTTCGTCGTTCGGACGATGTTCTGGCACGACAGGCTCTACAACGCCCTGAGCAGCGACGGGGAACGCCTGTTCCAGATCGACGGGCTCGATTTCTTCCCGCAGTACAACTGGGGCTGGGGCGGCCGGAATCTCCAGATGAATGTCAACGGCGTTCAAGCGGAAGACGTCCGGCACCAAGTCGGCAACACGCTGGTCGCCCGGGACGTCCGCAGCGGCAAATTGCTCTGGCAGATCGGCAAATTTCCGTATTGCCAAAAGTATTTCGACGAACTTTCCGAACGGGTCGAAAACAGGAAACAACAAATTGTCGATCGCGTACGGCAACGACGGACTGCCCGGAAACCCCGGCCTCGGAATGAAGGAGAACGGAACCCGGAAGAACAGGGCGGCACGGAAAAAGACGGCGCGGAACCGGCCCAAAACAAGCCGGAGGAAAACCCGTTTCAACCGACGGTGGTCGTTACCGAGGAGGACAAGTTCCTCGGCGGCCAGGTATTCCTGGGCGCTCCGCTCCCGCTCGACGGGCGATTGTACGCCGTTTCGGAAAGCGGCGGCGTGATCCGGTTGCTCGTCATCGACGCGCAAAGCGGCAAGCTGCTGCGGCGGATACCGGTTCTCGAACCGCGAACGCCGATCGAGTCCGACCTTCCGCGCCGTTATTACGCCGCGACCCCGGCCGCTTCGCAGGGAATCGTCGTGTGCCCGACCGCCG
>DOMV01000478.1 GCA_003509805.1 Planctomycetaceae bacterium | reverse complement strand
CTGGGCGAAATCGCCTCGTCACGGAAAATGTACGAATTCGGCGGCATTTTGAACGGAAACGGCGGCGGAAATTTCGTCGGTTTTGCCGGCGTGGTGTCCGACGTGGTCGACGGCAAGGTGACGCTGCGAATGCTGGACAAGGATGGCAAGGCCAGTGGTCTGCTGTTGGAGTCCGTCACCGTCGTGCCCCTGGCGAAGCCGTGGTCGGCCCGGTTGGAAACGGTGTCCGACCCCGCCCTGTACAACCCGATGAACGAAGTCCATATCACCTGATTCGAGAACAAAGAAGCAATCGATGTCGTCCATGAAACAGAAACTCGGCCTGTTTGCCGTCATCCGCAACCGATCCAACTTCGTCAAAGAGTGGATATTGTTTCACTTAATGTCGGGGTTCGACGCGGTGCATTTGATCTGCGATGGCTGCACCGAGCCGACGAAAGAACGGGTTCTGGAACTGCCCTGTCAGGACAAAATTTTTCTGCACGAAACATCGGTCATCCGGCACGACGACCGGCAGGTGACGGCCTACGAGTTCCTGATGAATCTGTACGGAAACAATTTCGAGTGGGCGGCGTTTCTGGACAGCGACGAGTTTTTGTTCAACCCGCAAGGCCGCGACCTGCGCGACGTGCTGGCCGAGTTCGACGACAAGGATTGCTCCGGCGTGGTCGTGCCGTGGACGATTTTCGGCCCGAACAACCATGTACTCCGTCCGTCCGGCCTCATCATCGATAATTTTACATCCTGTAACGGAATCAAGGATCGGACGTGGGGTACGATCAAGTCGATCACGAAGGTCGACGACATCATCGGCATCGGCAACGTACATTATCTCAACACGCGTCGCCCTTACGTCCTGGAGAACGGGGAGAAATTCGTGTGCCGGGGACGCTGTGAAACGGATTCTTTCCGCTCGTCGAAATTCCGGCTCAACCATTACATTGCCGGATCAATGGAAGATTGGGTCGACCGGACACTCCGCAACGGCTGGGGGGCCGCACAGTCGATTGACGATTTCAAGGGGACGCTTGGCAAGATCACCAACCGGGACGCCTGCATTCATTCGAAATCGATCCGGGAAACGCTCGGCCTGCCGCTGCGGGACGCAAATTTACGTAACACGGTTTTCGTATCGACCTGCGATTACCCCGACGCGGACGGGATTTCGTACAATATCAGGAAGACCGCCGTCCATTTCGGGGTTAGTCTGGAATGGGCCAGTTACGGCGAGCGCTTCGTCCATCTTTTTGATACGAAAGTGACCAAGCTGCTCCGCTTCCTCCGAAACAAACAGGCGCAAGGCATGAAGTATGCTTTCGTGCTGGACGCTCGCGACGTGGTGTTCGCGGCCCCGGTTCAATCGATTCTCGACGAGTTCAACCTGATTTACCGCGGCGGCGTGCTGTTCAACGCCGACCTGAAAGACAAGCTCTGGCCGCTGGACGCGACCGAAATGCGTTGGCGGATCAAAAGCATTCACGGCGCAAACGGGATCGCCAACAGCGGCGTGTATTGCGGCGAGATCGCACAGGTGATTTCGCTTTGGGATCGGCTTTCCGCCTTGCGCGACCAACTTGTTACAGAAATGCCGGCCGAGTGGGTGGCCCGGCTTGCCGTCGACATCAAGGAGTACAAGGAGGACCGGCGGTTCCGGCATTATTTGACCGGCGATTTTTCCCGCGCAAGCGGCTCAGTCAGCGACGGGACGGAGTACACGTCGCCGCTTTCCACGATCACCCGCGACTTGATGTTCGACGACCAGCTTTTCGTACAGATAGCGCAGATGGATGCCGGGTATCCGATTTGTGTGGACACCGGGAAGCAATTGCTTGCCTGCTTCGACGAGGAATTCCCGAAAGTCGCCGACCGTGACGAAAAAGAGTACGATAACGTAAAATCCATCGGCACCGCCAAAATCCTGCATTCGCCCTGGATGTCGCGCTACGCCGACGACTGGAAAGCATGGATCGAAACGGAGGTGTGCCGGTGAAGGAATGTTACCTGACCCTTGCCGCCATCGTGCGGAATGAAGAGCATTATGTTTGGGAATGGATTCTCAGTCATCACGTCGTCGGCTTCGAGCGATTCGCCGTCGTGCTGCACCGATGCACCGACAATACGAAACAAAAACTCACGCAGCTTGCCGGCACGCTCGGTCTGGACATCCGGATTCACGAGACGGAGGATGAAGGCAAGGTCCAGATGGGCGCGTACCGCTGGCTTGTCCGTCAGTACGGGCCGCGGACGAAATGGATGATGTTCGTCGATGCCGACGAGTTTGTTTTCAGTGACGAGTTTGTCGACCTGAAACCGTGGCTGCGTCGGTACGAACGGTTCGGCGGCGTGGCCGTCCACCAGGCGGTGTTCGGCGCGGACAATAACGTAACTCGCCCTTTGTGGATCGTGGCCGACATGTTCAAAAGGCGGCTGCCGCTCGATCACTGGCAGTGTTACGGAATCAAGTCGTTTTTCCAGCCGGAAAAGCTGATTCAGTTGCAATCGCCCCACATCCAGGATGTCCGGGACGGCAACGTGCGTGTCGACGAAAAACCGTTCACCCTGGTCGACTGGTGGAAAACCGCCGAGGCGCCGATTCATTCGCCGGTGCGGCTGAATCATTATTTCACGCGGTCGATGCAGGACTGGGTGGAGCGGTCGCGGCGCGGTTCCTGTAACGATGCCCGAACCGGCGCGGCCTACTCGGTCGAAGAATTTTTCGAAACAGATAATGCCTGCACGGAGATCGACGGCTCGCTGCTGCGGCTGCATGGATACTATAAACCGTTGCTTGCCCGGCTGAACGGCGCGAAGCCGTCGTCGTTCAGCGAGCGAATCCGGAACTGAAATTTCAATGGTCAAAGGAAATCAGATGCCCTATCAAGATATTACTACGGAGATTAGCCGTTACGCAATCGTGCTCGAACAGGA
>DOMV01000118.1:2844-5323 GCA_003509805.1 Planctomycetaceae bacterium | reverse complement strand
TCGACTGCCCGGGACACGCCGACTTCATCAAGAATATGATCACCGGGGCCGCCCAGATGGACGGCGCCATTCTCTGCGTCTCGGCCGTCGACGGCCCGATGCCGCAAACCCGCGAACACGTTCTTCTCGCCCGCCAGGTGAACGTTCCCCGCCTCGTCGTCTTCCTCAACAAGTGCGACCTGGTCGACGATGCCGAACTCCTCGATCTCGTCGAACTGGAAGTTCGCGAACTGCTCAGCAAGTATGATTTCCCGGGCGAGGAAGTCCCGGTCATCCGTGGTGCGGCACTCCCGGCCTACCAGAGCCCGAAGGACCCGGCGGCCACGAAGTGCATCGACGACCTGATGAATGCGATCGACAGCTACATTCCGGAACCGGCCCGTGAACAGGACAAGCCGTTCCTGATGGCGGTCGAAGACGTTTTCTCGATCGAAGGGCGTGGAACCGTCGCGACGGGTCGTATCGAAAAGGGCGTGATCAAAGTCGGCGAAGAGGTTGAAATCGTCGGTTTCACCGATGAAAAACGCAAAACCGTTTGCACCGGCGTCGAAATGTTCAACAAGACGCTCGATCAAGGGCAGGCCGGCGACAACGTCGGACTCTTGCTCCGCGGCGTCAAGCGGGAAGAAATTCAGCGCGGCCAGGTTTTGGCCAAACCCGGCAGCATCACCCCCCACACCGAGTTCGAAGCCGAAGTTTACGTGCTGTCGAAAGAAGAAGGCGGCCGTGCCACGCCGTTCTTCAGCGGTTACCGCCCGCAGTTCTACTTCCGTACCACCGATGTCACCGGTTCGCTTCACCTGCTCGGCGACGCCGAAATGTGTATGCCCGGCGACAACGTGAAACTTCGCGTCGAGTTGATTTCCCCGGTCGCCATGGAAGACGGCGTTCGGTTCGCGATTCGCGAAGGCGGTCGTACCGTCGGTTCCGGCGTTGTCACGAAGGTGTTGAAGTAAATGGACAGTGGACAATGGATCATTGATATCGCGTTTCCGGTATATGTCCGGCTGTTTTCCCGTTGCCGACGATCCATTGTCCCCTTCGTAGGGGAGTAGTTTAGTGGTAGAACTGCGGTCTCCAAAACCGCTGGTGGGGGTTCGATTCCCTCCTCCCCTGTTCGGAACGACGATCGGCCGGAATGATCGGTTGTTCGTTTCGCAGGTGCATCGGGAATGTCCGTGTCGCGGCTTGTGCGTCGCCTTGGTATAACGTCGCCTTGGTATAACATAGCATTCGAGGTACTGAAAGTGGTCGATTTTTTAGCAGGCATGTTTCGCTTCGGTCGGTATAAATCGACGCAGGGCAAGATCGCGCGTCAGTTGACGGCCCTGACGGTTACGATTCTTTTCGTAATTGCCGCATGGAGATTTTATCAACTCCAGATATTCGGGGTGCAGGCCTTTCGCGGGTTGATTGCCGGGCTCATCGCCTTGTTGGGCGCATGGTTCGCCTATCGCCTGGTCCAGTTTCCTCCTTTCGCGGATTTCCTCGTTTCCGTGGAAGCCGAAATGATCAAGGTGTACTGGCCGCCCAAAAACGAACTGTATTCCTCGACCATCGTCGTTTTGGTCGTTTTTCTGCTTTTGTCCGTATTGATATTCGTATTTGATTCCTGTTGGCATATTATTTTTCAAATTCTCAACATCCTCCCAGGTTGGTATGGCGGCGGAGGAGGCGGAAGCGGGGCATAAGAGTGGAAATTTGAGGACGATCCGGCAAACGGTTCTTTGTCGCGACCGTTTTACGCAAAAGGATTTGGATGGGAACAATGACCGACGATCATAACAACGATGAACAAAAAGACCTCTCGACGGAAAACGAAAGCCCGGGTTCCGTTCCCGCGGTAGACGCGGTGGACGTTGCCGATGAACCCAAAAACCGGAAAGCCTGGTATATCCTCAAGGTCCAGGTCAATCGCGAAGATGCGATTCGGGAAAGCCTCAAGCGTCGCGTCGAGGTTGCCGGTCTTGAGAGTTATTTCGGCGAAACGCTTGTACCCACCGAAAAAGTGACGGAAATTCGCGGCGACAAGAAGAAAATCGTCAAGCGAAAGTTGTATCCCGGTTACATTATGATTTATATGGAAATCACCGATGAAACGTGGTTTCTGGTTCGGGAGACGCCGGGAATCGGTGATTTCACGGGCGCTTCGGGAAAACCGACCCCCATGTTACCGCATGAAGTCGAACGAATTCTTGCTTCCGAAAAATCCGAAGCAAGCGAAGCCCCGAAATTAAAAGTCGGTTATAAAGTCGGGGATTTGGTCAAAATCAAGGCCGGACCTTTCGAAACACAAGAAGGAACCGTTGACGCGATTGATTACACCAGCGGGCGTGTCACGGTAATCATCAACATGTTCGGTCGCAGCACGCCGATCGAAATGGAATACTGGCAAATCGAGACTCCATCCTGATATGCGCAGCGTATCCTGTGTTATTCCAATCGTTATACTGGAGGCCGTTGAAATTTCCCGAAGCCG
>DOMV01000118.1:0-2810 GCA_003509805.1 Planctomycetaceae bacterium | reverse complement strand
ACTCAACCGGCTTCGGTATAAACTAAACTGTTTTCAAGCGGACGTTTGTTCGGATTATCCTATTTTATCGCAAATACTTTCATGGCAAAGCAATTAGTCGCAACGGTTCGGTTTCACGCAAAGGGCGGTCAGGCGACGGCGGCTCCGCCGGTAGGTACGGCCCTTGGCAAGTACGGTCTCAATCTCGGACAATTCGTTCAGCAGTTCAACGAGCGTACGAAGGCCGACCTCGGAATGCGTATCCCGGTCGTTGTCAAAGTGTTTAATGATCGTACCTTCGACCTTGAAACAAAAAGCGCGCACAGTTGCGATCTCCTCAAGCAGGCGGCGGGAATCGTTTCGGGAAGTGGCAATGTTCCCAAAGTTAAAGTCGGGCAGGTGACGGATAAACAACTGGCGGATATCGCAGCGAAAAAAGTCAAAGACCTGAATGCCCGCAATGTCGATGCCGCGAAAAAAATCCTCGCGGGAACAGCCCGGAGCATGGGGATCGACGTTGTCAACTAGATCGACGTCGTTCATCCCGTGATGTTGGAGCCGGTTTGCCGTCACCTCCGGTCTCGACTTTCCATTTGCGTCATCTTTGCCACATCATCCATAACAATTCTCTTATACCAATTATCATCATGGCTCGGACTACGAAACGAATGAAAGCGATGAATGCGGCGACGAAAACGAGCGAACCCCTCCCGTTGTCGGACGCCGTCACCCAGTTGAAAAAATACGACACGACGAAGTTCAATCAATCCGTGGAAATTGCCATTCGACTCGGCATCGATCCCAAGCAGGCGGATCAAATTGTTCGCGGCAGTGTCGTTCTTCCCCATGGAATCGGTAAGACGTTGCGGGTTTGCGTGATAACCAAGGGCGACAAAGCCTCCGAAGCTACGGAAGCCGGGGCCGATTTTGTTGGAGATGCGGATCTGGTTGACAAAATCAAAGGCGGCTGGATCGATTTCGACGTTTGTATCGCGACGCCGGACATGATGGGGCTCGTCGGACCGCTTGGAAAAGTGCTTGGCCCCAGGGGCTTGATGCCTTCGCCGCGTGCCGGTACCGTTACGATGGAGGTTGCCAAAACCGTCAAGGAGTATAAAGCCGGTAAAGTCGAGTTCCGTAACGACAAAGGCGGTGTCGTGCATGCCATCGCGGGAAAGATCAAATTTGAGCAGCAACAACTCGTTGACAACTTGGAGGCTTTCCTTCAGTTCGTCAACAACCTCAAGCCGGCCGCGGTCAAAGGTCAATACATCAAAAGCATTACGATTTCCGCGACCATGTCGCCGGGTGTCAAGGTCGCCCTTTAGTGCGATCGCCGGCGCGTCGCGGCGGTTCATCACGATCCCCTTATTTCCAAACGAGAACAGCATTAATCGGTTTCCCTATTTCCCATGAGTAAATTCGTCAAACAGTTGTTAATGAACGGCGTTAAAAACCGCCTTACCGATGTCAATTCCCTGATGCTCGTTACCTTGACCGGGATCAGCGCCAAAGTGACACATACCCTTCGAGGCGCGTTGGCGGAAAAAGGGATCCAAGTGATGGTGGTCAAAAATAGCGCCGCCAAACGGGCGACCGAAGGAACGCCGCTTTCCGTTGGCTTTGACGGTATGGCTGGCAGTTACGCGCTCTGTTGGGGAGCAACCGATATCGTCGCCTTGGCCAAGGAAGTGGTGAAACTTTCGAAAGACAAGGCGTACAAGGGTTTTGAAATCAAGGGAGCCGTGATCGACGGTGAAGCGTACGATGCGGTAACGGCGGCGGAAGTGAGCAAATGGCCGACCCGAGAAGAACAAATCGCGATCATCATGGGCCAAATCGTCGGCGTCGGCTCGAAACTCTCCGGACAATTGATCGGTTCCGGTGGCGCGTTGGTCAGTCAGTTCAAGCAGCTTGCCGAAAAAGAAGAGGCCCCGGTCGCGTGACACAACGAGCGATTTTGTCATTCGCAACGCTGTGTCGGATGCGTTTTCGTCTGACCGGCTCGATGGAAGTTGTACCGTCTGCATGGCTTGTGTACGGCTTCAGACGTTTTGGATGTTATTCATCGTGAGTGAACATTTGTCGGATTGTCCAATCCGCAAAAGATATATTTTTCCCCATTTCAACCGAAAGGAACTTTTTTCATGAGCGAAACGACGAAAGAATTCTGTGAAGAAATCAAAGCGCTGGGCGACAAAATCGTGGCGATGACGCTGAAACAAGCGAAAGAACTGAGCGACTATCTCGAAGAAGTCCACGGTATCAAGGCTGCCGCCGGCGGTGCCGTGATGGTAGCCGGTCCTGCCGCGGGCGCGGAAGCGGCTGCTCCGGTCGAAGAAAAGACTGATTTTGACGTTATCCTCGACGATTTCGGTGCGAACAAGATCGAAATTATCAAGATCGTCCGTGCCGCGACAGGCGCGAGCCTCGGCGATGCCAAATCGCTCGTGGAAAGTGCAGGCCCCAACTGCAAGATCAAGTCCGGCATTCCGAAAGAAGAAGCCGAAAAAATGAAAAAAGAACTTGAAGAAAAAGGCGCCAAAGTCAGCGTTAAATAGCCGACATCGTCTTTTTTCTCATCCCTTATACCGAGACCGGATGCAAGCCGTGAGGGCATCCGGTTCCCGGTTGAGTTGCGCCGTGCGCAAGTTGCCTGTAGATCGACGCCGTATCGAGCCGTCCGCCCTAGGAGTCGTCGTTGACTCTGAGGGCGGTCCGGCGCATCGGGTGTATGACGTCCGTGCGGTTCGCTATCGGATAATCTCATTGGTGTTCAGCTACATCTTTCATACCGAAGCCGGTTGGGTCGTTGATAAACACAGCCCGTC
>DOMV01000083.1 GCA_003509805.1 Planctomycetaceae bacterium | reverse complement strand
CTCATTGGGACGGGGCCCCCCGCCCCGACGGGATGCCGGACGAACGCAAACGCGGGCTTTTCGAGCGTTGGCAGTCTTTTCTCGCCCGTCGTGTCCCTTGGCATCTCGCGGCCGAAACGACGATCCTGTTCGAAACCGGCGGGCAGGAAATGGCGAGCGTTTTCGGGCAGGAAAAAACCTTCGAGGCCGCGATCAGGAGCCTGCTGCCGAAAGAGTACGAGTCGATCGCCCTGCGTGTCGACATCGCCAGGCATCTCCATCGGCCGGGCGGTCACTTGCCGACGTCGGGCCAGAATTTTTTATACGATCCCCGGAACGATCGTATCCGGCGGCTGGAGGAAGAGGAATTATTCCGGCATATTCCGCAAAGTTATCGTATTTGCAGGGTCTATACGGCCGACGCGGAGCACCGTTCCCCGGTTGCCGCCGCGCTCGATCGGTTGGTACGCCGTGATGCGGCCGACGATCCGACGAATATGTGAACGTTGTGATTCGGCCATCCGGGGTTATACTGGAAACGCGGTGAANNGGTTGTTTGGTGAAGACTGCTTGCCGCACTCGCTCGTCGCAACATGTTGGCAAATATACGGTTGCACGTTTCGTTCGAGCGGCAGGCGATTGGTCGCGGGAACCGTTTCAGGCCGTTTGCGGTATACCGTTCCCGGCTCGTGTCTGATCCCGATTCAGCAACGGAAAGATTCCGGGAAAACCGGGGCGCCCCTCGCGGGAACGGCCGGATTCTGGTAGAATGTTGCGTAAGTATCCTGAAAACAATTGCAATTTCCCGAAGCCGGTCGCGAGCCGCGACGGGCGGTAGGCTCCTGACTACGCGGTTGCCGATGCAAATAGGGTCCCGGAGGGCAAACGGGCGGTTGGGCGGGCTGTGTTTACCAACGACTCAACCGGCTTCGGTATGAAGGGCGATTCTGAAAATGGGCGTTACGAGCCGGGAACCCCGTTCCCGGAGTTTTTTGGCCAAAAGGCTCATGGACGAATACATCGGAATCATTATTGTCGTGCTATTCACCGGTCTTGCGGCTGTTTGCCGCCTGATCGCGGGTTCCTTGAATCATGAGCGGATTCGTAAATACGTCGGCGAAAGCGGAGGAACGGTACACCGGATCGAATGGACGCCGTTCGGACCCGGCTGGCTTGGTGACCGGAACCCCATATACCATGTGCTTTATCGGGACCGGGAGGGTACGGAACACGACGCCTATTGCAAGACAAGCATGTGGGCCGGGGTATATTTCACCCGGGATGAAATAAAGCGAAAAGCGGCAACGAAACGTTCTTCCACGCTCGAAGAAGAAAACCGACGGTTGCGGGAGGAAATCAAACGCTTGGAACGGGATAAGTATCGGTAGGATAAAATGAAGGATTTACGTAATATCGGCATCATCGCCCATATTGACGCCGGGAAAACCACGACGACGGAGCGGATGCTCTTTTACTCCCATTTCGTCCACAGGGTCGGTATGGTCGATTCCGGAACCACGGTTACGGATTTCGATCCCGAGGAGCAGGAACGCGGGATCACGATCCAGTCCGCCTGCGTTTCGTTCAAGTGGAAGGAGTGTACCTTCAACCTGATCGATACGCCGGGGCACGTCGATTTCACGGCCGAGGTCGAGCGTTCGCTCCGCGTCCTCGACGGCGGCGTGGTCGTCTTCTCAGCCCGGGAAGGAGTTGAGGCCCAGAGCGAAACGGTCTGGCGGCAGGCCGACAAATACCATGTTCCCCGGATCGCGTTTATCAATAAAATGGACCGCGAGGGCGCCGATTTCTATGCCTGCCTCGACCAGATCAAGAAGCGGCTCGGCGCGAATCCGGTGGTCGTCATGTTGCCCATCGGGGCCGGACCGCCGCATATCGCGGGGGCGTTCGAAGGAATCATCGATCTCATCGCGATGAAAAAGCTGAGCTTTTCCAAGGAAAGCGGCGGCCAGGAAGTCCTTACGGAGGAAATCCCCGCCGAATTGCTTGAAGAGGCCAAAATCTGGCGGTCGCAGTTGCTCGACGACCTTTCGCTTTATTGCGACGACCTGATCGAATTGCTGCTTGCCGACCAGGAGATTCCCGAACAGATGATTCGCATGGTGCTCCGCGACGCGACGATCTACGACATGGTCGTGCCCGTTCTCTGCGGCAGTTCCCTGGACGGTATCGGTGTCCAGCCGCTCATGGACGCCGTGTGTCACTACCTGCCGTCTCCGCTCGACATGCCGCCGGTCGAGGGAATCGATCCGACCCGGCCCGATTGCCCGGAATTGTCGCGGCACGCCGACCCGAACGAGCCGTTTTGCGCCCTGATTTTCAAAATTCACCCCGAACGGACCGGCGATTTGAACTACATCCGGATCTACAGTGGCACATTGACCCAAAACAGCCGGGTACTCAACCCCCGCGAAGGCAAAAAGGAAAACGTGCCGCAGATTTGGCGCATCCAGGCCGACCGTCGTGAGCAGATCCAATCGGCCGCGGCGGGCGATATCTGCGGCGTGATCGGGCTGCGTTTCAGCGTCTCCGGCGACACGCTGTGCGATGTCAAACATCCGATCGTCCTCGAATCGATCACGTTCCCGGAAACGGTGATTTCGATGGCGATCGAACCGGAAAACGCCGAGGAATATAAAAAATTGAAGGTCGTCCTCGAAATGCTGAAACGGCAGGATCCGACGTTCCGGGTCACCGAAAGCGAGGAAACCGGCCAGGTGCTCATTTCCGGCATGGGCGAACTGCATCTTGATGTCATCAAGAACGTGCTCCTGCGCGACCACAAGGTCAATGTCCGCATTCACAAGCCCCGGGTCAGTTATCGCGAATCGGTCCAACGGGCGGTCGAAACGACCGGTCGTTGCAATCGTAATCTGGGCGGTACCAGGCACTTCGCGGAACTGGCGATCCGGATGGAGCCGCTCGACGGTTCCGCGCAGGCGGTCGAAATCGCCTGTGAATATCGTGACGAGACGTTCGCCCGGCTGTTCAAACAGACCGCCCTCGAAGCGATACGCGAGGAAAGCCAGGGCGGCGGCAATCTCGGTTTCCCGCTGATGAACGTCCGCCTGACGATTGTCGGCGCGCAGACGAACGAATCGGAAACCTCTGAAACCGCGCTGCGGATCGCGGCGGCCGACGCGTTTCGCCTGGGCCTGAAAGAGGCGGGCGTCTTGTTGCTCGAACCGATCATGCGGCTGGAAGTTTCCACGCCCGACGCCTACGTCGGCGATATCGTCAACGACTTGCAGCAGCGCCGCGCTGTTGTGACCCATACCGAGGTGCGGAGCCGACTTACGATCGTCGTTGCCGAAGCGCCGCTCGCGACGCTCTTCGGTTACAGTTCGGCGATGCTTGGACTGAGCCAGGGGCGGGCATCAAGCACGATGACTCCGCTTACGTACGGTCCGGCCCCTCCCGATGTCACCAGGAGTTTTATGTTGGAATAGACTGAAGTACGTGCCCGACAACCTTTGTTTATACCGGGCTTTTTTTGTACTGAGCTTTTTTTGTACCGAGGCCGGCCCCGTTTTCCGGTCGATCCGCTCGTTCGCCTCCGGACGGCGTTTGTTCGGAGGGAGCTCCATGAACGTCGGCTTCGGGAAATTCCAATGGTGTCCGGTATGCACGTTCACGTTTCGCCCATTTGATTTCCGCTATGATGAATCGGTTTTGCCTGGTCGTCTGGTTCGTGTTTTGGGGGATGTGCGTTTCGCCTCTCACGGCGGATGATACTGTGGGCGGCACGGCGGATAACACGGCGGATAACGCCGCCCCGGCGTCGATCGTCGCAATCGACGTCGGAATCGCGGGACTCTATAAAAACGGCTGCTGGACGCCGATTGCCGTCGATACCCGGAATGCCGGACACGAACATCGTTTTCGCATCGAGACGGTCGACGGCGACGGGGTGCCGACCGTTTACGAATTTCCGGGCCGCAAAGGAAGCGGGGCGGTTCGCAATGTTTTTTATATCAAACCCGGGAGGGCGACCGCTCCGCTGGGCATCAAACTGCTCGACGTGTCCGGCGCGATTCTCGATTCCCATCTCATCGCGCCCAAGGGCGCTTTCGGCAAAACGAAACGTCCTGTACCGGCGCCGTATCTGACGGCCGGAGTACCGACGGGCACGCGGAGCCGGTCGGCGGAGGTGTCCGTTCGTTTCACGGAACCGGTGCCGATGGCTCGGCCGATCTACCTGGTTGTCGGCAATGAGAATATCGGTTTGCAGGATGCCGTTGCCGGACTGCATTTGTCTGAAAACCGGCGACCGGTCCTGGCGGGACTCGCCCCGGACGCGGTTTGGCCGGATCGTTCCCTCGGGTACGAAGCGATCGACATGGTCGTGTTGACGACGCGCGAACCGTTCGGGAAAGACGGTTTTCCCGACGAAAAGGGACGCGCCGGGAACAAGCGGGATGCGAGTGGACGTGATGAGGATCGGCGCAACGACGCGAATCATCCCGCGATGCGCGCGCTGGAAACGTGGATGTTGCACGGCGGCCATGTTTTCCTGGTCGCCGGGAAAGACGCCGAACATTATCTTCAGGCAGACCGGGCCTTCGCCGCGTTCCTGCCCGGAACCTTTGAAAACATGACGGATGTCCGGCAAGGGGAAATCCTCCAGCTTTTCGCCGGGAGCCGGCGCCCGTTGATCATGAGCGGGAGCGAGGAGACGCCTTTCCTGCGAACGCCGTATTTCCGCAAGCAGGCGGACGGGTCGGTTCTTTTGAACGACGGCGATTTGCCGCTCGCGATGCGTTGTGCAAAGGGTTTCGGCCGCCTTACCTACTTCGGGGGCGATCTCGCGGCCGATCCGCTTCTTTCGTGGCGGGACCGCCATCTCCTTTTATCGACGATACTCGCGTGGAAGAACGAGCAGGCGATTCCCGGCTCGAATCGGCCCGTCATCATGATGCATTACGGTTACGGCGATCTTGCGGGCCAGTTGCGTTCCTCGCTCGAACAGTTTGAAGGGACACGCGCCGTTTCGTTTTCCCTGATCCTGATCGTCATGGCGGGTTACGTCGTTGCCGTCGGGGGGCTCGACTGGCTGCTCGTACACAAATTCCTCGGGCGGCCGGCGTTGACCTGGTTGACGTTTCCGCTTTGGGTCGCGTTGTTCGGCATGATCGCTTATGGTCTCGGTGTCGGCAACCGCCTCGATACGGCGGTGGTCAACCAGGTCGACCTGCTCGATATCGACGTTCCCGGGGGTCATGTACGTCAAAGCCGTTGGTTTTCCCTTTACAGCCCCGCCGATGCGCGGTACGATCTCACCGTTCGACCGAGTTCTTCCTTCTCGGCTTTTGGTGCGGATTCTCCTGATTCCCCTGATTTTCACGGATCGGGCACGGTCGATCTCCTCACTTGGAACGGTCTCTCCGGCAGCGGTCTCGGCGGGATGGCCCCGCAAGCCTACGCCCCGGGAGTATGGCAGGAGGGATATGGAATCGACGTCGGGGCACGGGACGCCGCCGCGGAAAACGGTTTGACACATGATAGGACACGTGGTGTGACGGGCGGGGCGATTTCCACACCGGGACTGCGGGGGTTGCCTGTCGCCGTTCGATCGACGAAATCCCTGTTCATGCAAACCTTCAGTCGCACTTCCATGAAGGACAGCCGCGCCGCGCCGGATGACACTGCCGGCACGTCGAACCGGTTCACGGATCGTTTATCGCAGCAGGCGGCTTTTCGCGAGGAACAGGGCATTCCCGTCGGCGAACTTCACAACCCGTTGGATGTGCCGTTGCAAGAAGTACGTTTGGCGTTCGGCCGCTGGACGCTCGACGTCGGGCGGATCGAAGCCCGGGCAACGGTCCGGGTCGGGCCGGGAAATCCGCGATACGAGATGCGGGACATTCTTTATGAAAAAATGGCGGACGGCACGGGCGGAATGCGCAACATCACTTCGTACGGCACGCATTCGAAAAATCCCCTTTACATTTTACGAACCCTGACGCTTTACGACGCCGTCGGCGGATTCGAGGCGATCGGGTTGCAGAACGAATACCAGCACATGCTCGGGATGAGCAATCTCCTGAAAACGGACCGGGTGATCCTGATCGCGAAAGCGTACGTCGATCGTCGGCCGATGCGTTCGTCGAGCGAACTTTTCGATGCCGGACGGCCGCTCCCGCTCGGATGGAGGGAACAAATCGTTCGCATGGTTTTGCCGATCACGCTGGAAAAACGCCGGGAATCGAGTGAACCGGAATCCGGCGGGGCCCTTGAAACCAAGGTCGAGGGAATCAGGGGGCCGGAAATCGAGGACCCGTTCGAGAAGGGAGAATAAAGAATACCGGCCTTACGAACAGCCTTGATACCGAAGCCGGTCGGGTTATTCCGTTGGATCCGCCTGTTTGCCCCCATGTTCGATTTTCAACCTGAAGACCGATAAATCTCCGCCTCAGCAGTAGCAATGATTAAAACGCAAGAACTGACGAAGCAGTACGGCAAACTGTATGCCGTGAAAGACCTGACGCTCGACCTGGTTCCGGGAGACCTGTTCGGTTTTATCGGCCCGAACGGGTCCGGGAAAACGACGACCATGAAAATGATCGCAACGCTTTTGCAGCCGACCTACGGCGAAGCTTATGTGTGCGATTTGTCCGTTTTCACGCACCCGAAGGAAATCCGGCGGCTCATCGGTTTCATGCCGGACTTTTTCGGCGTCTACGACGATATGAAGGTCATCGAGTATCTCGAATTTTTTGCCGCGGCCTACCGTATCCGGGGCGAACACCGCAAAAAAGTCTGCGACGACATGCTCGAACTGGTCGATCTCGGCTACAAACGGGATGCGTTGGCGACCAGCCTTTCCCGCGGAATGACCCAACGGCTCGGGTTGGCGCGCGTATTATTGCATGATCCGCAGGTGTTGCTGCTCGACGAACCGGCCAGCGGCCTTGATCCCCGGGCACGCATCGAAATGCGGGAACTGCTCAAACGGCTCGGAACCCGGGGAAAAACGATCATGGTTTCCTCGCATATCCTGCCCGAGTTGGCCGATGTCTGCAACAAGGTCGGTATTATCGAGCGGGGCGAACTGCTGGTCAACGCCGATGTCGCCGAAGTGATGCGGCAGGTCCGCGACCATCTCGTGCTCCATATCGAGGTCGTCGACGAAACCGGGCGGGCCGCGAAACTGATCGAACGGCATCCGGGCGTCCGCTCCGTCGAAATCGTCCCGCAACACGATCGGCAATCGATCCGGGTTTCGCTGGAAAAAGAAAAAGGACTCGACGATTACTGCGATTTGCCGACGGTGCTGATTGAAAACGGTTTCAAGATACGTTCCTTCAAGGAAGACGAGATCAATCTCGAAACGGCGTTCCTGACGCTGACGAAGGGCATCACGGCGTAAACCGCGTTGTCCCTAAACCGCGTCGTGCGCGTCAATCGGGGGTCTCGTAAGAATCGACGATTTGCTGGACGAGCCGATGTCGGACGATGTCCGCGCCGGTCAGTCGAACGGTCGCGATGCCGTCGATTCCCCGGAGGCGTTCGAGGGCGTCGATCAAACCGCTTTGCCGGGAAGACGGCAGGTCGATCTGCGTCGTGTCGCCGCACACCGTGATCGTCGAGTTCGCCCCCATCCGGGTCAGGAACATTTTCATCTGCGCCACGGTCGTGTTCTGTGCCTCGTCGAGAATGATGTGCGCGTTGTTGAGCGTTCGACCCCGCATGTACGCGAGCGGAATGATTTCGATCCGGTCCTCGCTCACGTAGCGTTTGAGGAGGTCTGTCGTCCATCATTTCGGCAAGCGCGTCGAGGAGCGGCCGCAGATACGGGTTGACCTTCGCCTGGAGGTCACCGGGAAGAAATCCGAGACTTTCTCCCGCTTCGACGGCCGGGCGCACGAGGACGATTTTCCGGACCCGCTCCTGGCGGAACAACTCGACCGCCCTGGCGACGGCGATGTACGTTTTCCCGGTCCCGGCCGGTCCGACGGCGAAAACGATTTCCTTGCAGCGCANNCCTGACCCGCCGTTTTCGGCCTCACCCGCTGAACGCCGAAAACCTCGATCGGCTTGACGCCGGAAACATCCGCACCGGCGCGCACTTCCAAAAGCGCCCGCTGAACGTCCTCGGCGGCGATCTCGTTTCCGCGCGCGGCAAAACGCTGGAGCCGTTCCAGCAGGACCGCCCCCATGCGAACCGCTTCCGGTTCCCCCTGTAACAGCAATTCGTTTCCGTCGAGGATGATCCGGATGCCCAGCGATTCCCGTATCGTCCGCAAATGGACGTCGCTGTCGCCGAAAACCCTCCGGATCGCTTTGGATTCGATTACCGCAAGTGTCGCCTCGGACATGTCGATTCCCGTTTCTCAATTACGTTTCTCAATCCCGTTTCTCAACGATGTTGTCCATTTCCTGCGGGAAACGGACCGGTTTTCAAGTGGACGCGAAATCTTCCCAAAGGGCGTCGAGCCGCGCGTTTTCCGGCGTTCCGGCGAACGCGACGATACGGTATTTCAGGCGGATCGATTCCCCTTTCGGCAACGTCAACGGATCGGACATGAAATTCATCGGCATCGGCGAACAATTACCGTAATCGCGGGTGAACCAAGGGCAATTTTTGAACGTCGGAAACGCTTCCGTATCGGGATGCCTGGGATGGATCATGACGGCGATCCCCTCGACGATTTCCTCCTTGAGGCCGCTCCGCCTGCCGTAGTACGCCATCCAGTTCGCGGGCTTGCCTTCCGTTTCTTTCTGGCCCCGTTTTCCGTTCGAGTTGACAAGATTGCCGCCGCCGTCGGGCGCCAATTCCGGCGAAACACGCACACCGTACAGCCCGTGATTCGTTCTTTCGACCTTGACATCGACGAGCGCCTTCATCGTGATGTCGGCGTCGATCACGTAATTCACGGTTCCTTCGAGCAATTTCAGCTCGAACAACCGGGTGTCCTCGATAATATCCGGTTCCGGCGATTCGCCTGCCGACAACGGTTTGAGCGGTTTGCCCCAAAGGCAGCGGTCCTTGATCCGGCAGGACGTTTCCGTGACTTCCCCGAGCGAAACCCCCTGGGAAACGATTTGACCGTCCCGGAGCGTGCCTTGCCAGTAATTGCCGCCGTTGACCTTGTCGCAGCCGAAGAAGACGCTCCGGTGATGCGGCCAGGGAAGCGACGTCTCCGTCGTGAGCGAGAGACCGCTGACCGGCCCGGCGACCGGGAAGAAGTAGGGATACTTTTGGTGTTTGAAAGCGCGATACGATGTCAGGGAGACGTTGTTTCGCCGAATCCACGCTTCGTACGTCATTTCCGGTTTCGAATCGACGACGTAGGCGGTGATATGTTCTTCCGGCTTTTCGCCCCCCCCCGGCGTGAGCGGTCCCGCAACAAGCGGAGAAGAGGTTCCGAGAGAAAACGCCGTTCCCGTCAATGCCAGCGAACTTGTCAAAAAAGTACGTCGTTTCATGTGTCTTCGTTCCTTTCGTGCAGGGATTTTGATACGATGGGCCTTTCGGTTGCCGGTCAACTATCGGCCATCCGACTACCGGGCGACTATCGGGCGACTATC
>DOMV01000065.1:1532-7538 GCA_003509805.1 Planctomycetaceae bacterium | reverse complement strand
GAATACGTGCTGTCGTTGTAACCGATCGGGCGGACATGCGAACATCCCAAAAGCGCGGACACGGACGGAACGACGGTGGACACAACGAATGTGGACGGAATGATCGCAGGAGCCTCGAACGGAAGAGGCCCGCCTGCGGAACGTCTTCCGGCCGCCGTTTTTCCGCGTTCACGTTGCTTGAATTGCTGATCGCGACGGCGATCCTGGTGCTCGGCCTCGGGGCGGTCCTGCACTTGGTTTCCCTTTCCCGGGACCGTTCGGTCGCCGCCGCCGAATTGGCCGTCGTCCAATTGCAATGTCAATCGAAATTGGCGGAATTGCTTGCGAACGAGAAGGCAATCGGCGCCGAAACCGCCGTTCCGATCGACACGGTCCGGGGTTGGCGGCTGAATGTCGCCGTGGAACCGACCGCCTATGCCGAACTGGCCGCCGTCCGGATCACAGCCCGAAAGTATGTCGAGGGACGTTTGAACGGCGTTTCCTACGAATTGTTGCGATGGATTCCGCGCGATCGTGCTGCGCTTTCCGCGTCCGCTTTCGCTGCCGACGGCTTCGGTGCGGACGGTTTCCGTGTGAGCGGTTTCGATGCGGATGCATCGGATAGGGCGCTTGATCCGCCCACGGCCCCGTCCGGGGATGTTTTCGAGGCGATGCGCGATTGACCGGAACAACATCGACCGGAGCCGGTTGACCGGAGCAAATCGACCGGAACAGATTGAAGGAGATGCTGAAAATGTATTTTCGCGGTATTCGCGGGGCGACGACGGTCGAAGAAAACACCTCCGAAGCGATTTTGAGGGGAACGCGGGAATTGCTCGCCCTGATGATTCGGACGAATGGTGTCAAGCCGGAGGACGTCTGCTCGGTCATTTTCACGTTGACCCGGGATCTTGACGCCGAATTTCCCGCCCTGGCGGCCCGGCAGATGCGGTGGACGGAAGTTCCCCTGCTTTGTACGAACGAATTGCCGATCGCCGGCGCCTTGTCGAAATGCGTCCGGATACTGATTCATTGGAACACCGAAAAGAAGGCGGACGAAATCGTACACGTTTACATTCGTGACGCGGCGACGTTACGGCCCGACATTTCCCAATTGCCCCCGGTCGATTGGGCGGAACTCGACGCCTGGATCGACGCCAATATCGACGACGCCCTGAAATCACAAAGGTCCTGAAAGTATACTGGAAACGCGATGAAAGCGGACAATTCGGGACGCAAATCCTACAAAAAACGGGGCGACGCCGGCGCGCCGCTGGATACGGCGCTGATCGATCGTGTGCCGCCGCATGATCTGGAGGCGGAACGGGGTGTCATCGGTGCGATGCTGCTCGACCCGCTGGTGTGCGACGATGTCGTCATCCTGGTTTCGGCGGGGGATTTCTATTCGGATGCCAATCGGCGTATCTTTCGGCAAATGATCGAGATGCGCAACGACGGGATCGGTATCGACCTGCTTTTGCTCCGCGCCCGGCTCGAACAGACGGAGGAACTGGAAGCCGTCGGCGGCGAAGGTTATCTTGCCGAACTGGTTTTGAACGTCCATGTGACCGCCCATGCCGCGCATTATGCGAACATCGTCCGCGACAAGGCGACGTTGCGGCAATTGATCCATACCAGTGCCGGGATTCTGCGGGATTCCTACGAGCCGGAAGCGCAGACGAAGGAACTGCTCAACCGGGCGGCACAGGATATTTTCGAAGTCTGCGAAGCCCGAACGACGAATCAGGTTTTCGACATCAAAACCGTGATGCTCGAAACCTTTACGCAGATCGACGCCCGATTGGAAGGCCATACCGACGGGATCGCGACCGGTTTTACGGAACTTGATTCCATGACCGGCGGCATGCACCCGAGCGAATTGATCATTCTCGCCGCCCGGCCGAGTATGGGCAAAACGGCGCTGGCCCTGAACATTACCGACCATGTCGCGGTCGTCCAGAAAATGCCGACGCTGTTCGTCA
The DNA here is from genome assembly GCA_003509805.1 of Planctomycetaceae bacterium. GTDB lineage: Bacteria > Planctomycetota > Planctomycetia > Pirellulales > Thermoguttaceae > UBA8133. The sequence goes on along the minus strand of DOMV01000065.1, from coordinate 5,577 downwards.
GCCTGGAAATGCAGCGGATCGAGCTGGCCCAGCGTCTGCTTTGTTCGCGAGGCCGGATCGACAGCAACAAGTTTCGCGGCCAGTTCATGTCGAAGGAAGATCGCGGCCGGTTGGTGGAAGCGTCGAACGTCTTGGGAGAATCGCCGCTTTTCATCGACGATTCCCCGGGCCGGAGCATCGCCGAAATCGCCGCGGTCGGTCGCCGGCTCAAGCGACAGTATGATTTACGTTTTCTCGTCGTCGATTATCTCGGGTTGATCGAACCGGACAACATGCTCGATTCCCGGCAGGAACAGGTCGCCAAGATGGCCCGGCGGCTCAAGGGGCTGGCGCGGGAATTGCATGTGCCGATCCTCTGCCTCGCCCAGTTGAACCGGCAGGCGGAACAGGGCAAGGAACGGGAAGGACATCGCCCCAAACTTTCGCACCTCCGGGAATCGGGAGCCATCGAGCAGGATGCCGACGTCGTTCTGTTCGTCCACCGGGAAGAACGCTATGTTTCGCGGGAAGAGGCGGAAGAAAAAGGGTTACTCGGCAAAGCGGAACTGATGGTCGCCAAACAGCGCCAAGGGGCGATCGGCGACATCGACCTGCTTTGGCGCGGCGAACACACGCTGTTCCTGAATCCGCAAGAACGGTCGCTGGAAGAATTTACGGAATTCACCTCCCACGCCTCCTATTCGAGCGATGTCGGCTATGACGCGAACGACGCGGACGATTTCGATTGATTGCCGTCCTCCTACACGCGTGTCCTACAGTCGCGTTCTACACTCGGGAACGAAGCGACCGACCAAACCTTTCTTCCCTTTAGGCGGGCTTGTCTTTTCAATAAGAAACGCTTATAATTAGCCGCACCTTCCGCGGAACAACCTGAAAATGAGCGATTCTAATTGCAGATTTTTTCTAACCGATGAATATCGAGTCACTTAAGGTGTATTGCGACGTCGTTCTCCACCAAAGTTTTTCCCGGGGAGCGGCCGTCAACAATGTCAGCCAATCGGCCGCGACGCAATCGATTCACCGTTTGGAAAAGGAATTCGGCGTGATTTTGGTCGATCGGACGAAACGTCCGTTCGTGCCGACGACGGAAGGTCGGCTTTGTTATGAGAAATTTCGTGAAATCCTGGAAATATACGAGACGTTGACCGTGCAGGTCCAGTCCCGGCAGCATCAGCTCGGCGGAACGATCCGGGTCGCGGCGATTTACTCGGTCGGCTTGTACGACATGAGCCGGTGCATGAAGGAGTTCATGAAAAACCATCCCAAGTCGAAGGTCCGGCTCGAATTTCAACATCCCTACCGGATTTTCCAGTCGGTACTCAACGCCGAAGTCGATCTCGGAATCGTTTCCTATCCGAGCGCCACGGCGGAAATCGAGGTCATCCCGCTTCGAAGCGAAAAAATGGTCCTCGCCTGTCCCGTCGACCATGTAATCGCCCGGAGGCGTCGCGACGGCGGCCCGCTTGATCTGCGCGAACTCCAGGGAGTCGAATATATCGCTTTCGATCGCGACCTGATGATCCGCAAGGAAACCGATCGCGTCTTTCGCAAACGGGGTATCACGGTCAACATCGTCATGGAATTCGACAACATCGAAACGATCAAGCAGGCGATTGAAACCGGCCACGGCGTCAGCGTCCTGCCGAGTCCGACCGTTCACAGCGAGGTCGAAAACGGCCGGCTCGTCGCCGTTCCCGTCGCCGAACCGGAACTCGTCCGTCCCGTCGGAATCATTCATCGGTCGCGCAAGGTCTTTACGCCCATCGCGTCGCGGTTCATCGAAATGTTGACCGATCAAAGCGCCCCGGAAAAAGAACCGCCGCCCGAGCGACATGTGCGACCGGCTGCGGGATGAATCGCGCCGAAACCGGGATGGGCGCATTCGCTTCACGGGAATGCGCGGAAAAAACGACACACGAACCACTTCGACAACCCCGTTCATTTTTACAGGAGGATTTTCGTACCATGAAATACGTGCAATACGCGATGATGTCGCTTCCGCTTGCGTTGATGTTCGTCGTGACGGCCGGAGCTCCCGTTTTCGCGCAGGATGCCGGCCGTGACGGCGCCGACCGGGAAGAGACCGTCAGGAACGACATTGAAAAACTGCGGGTATCGCTCATCGACAAGGGCGTCGCTTTCTTGCGCAAATCCCAGGCGCCCGAGGGCGGTTTTTCGACGCAAATGGGGATCGGTCCCACGACGGTCATCGGGACGGGTCTGCTGGAGGCGGGCGTCAAACCCGACGATCCGATGCTCGACGCCGCGTTGAAGTACGTCCTGTCCTCCGTCCAGCCGAATGGCGGGATTTATACGGCGGACAGCCGGTACCGGAACTACGAAACCTCACTCGGAATCCTCTTCGTGGCGACGGCGAACAAGCTGAAAAAAGGCGACGGCGGCAAAGATACCGGCGGCAGGGATACTGACGGCAAAGACACTGGCGGCAAAGGGCCGTACGACGCGATTCTCGCCAAAGCGGAAACCTATCTCCGGCTCTGCCAGTATACCGAGGAAAACGGCAACCTGGAAAAAGAGGAATACCGCGGCGGCGTCGGGTACGGGCCCGGCCAAAGGGCGATGCGGCCCGATCTTTCAAACGTCCATTATTTCCTCGACGCCATGCGTGCCCTCGGTCGCGGCCCCGACGATCCGGCGGTCAAGAATGCGTTGATTTTCGTATCGCGATGCCAGAACCTCGAATCGGAATACAACACCTTGCCCTATGCGACCGAAAATCCCGACGGGGGTTTCGTGTACACGATCCCGGGCGGGGATTCGCCCGAAGGAGAACCCGGTCGCAGCCGGAACGAACAAGGCCGTGGCGAGCAGGCCCTGCGGACGTATGCGTCGATGACCTATGCCGGTCTCAAGAGCATGATTTTCGCCGGGGTCGATCAAGACGACAAACGGGTCAAAGCGGCTTACGAATGGGCTCGTCAAAACTACGATTTGACCCGCAACCCGGGCATGGGCGAAAACGGCCTCTATTATTATTACCAGGTGCTCGCCAAAACACTCGACGCCATGAAAGTCGACCGGATGGAAGACAAGGACGGCGCACGGCACGATTGGAAAGCCGAACTCGTCACGATTCTCGCCGAGAAACAACAACCGGACGGCAGTTGGGTCAACAGCGCGACGCGCTGGATGGAAGGTGATGCGAATCTCGTCACCGGTTACGTTCTCATGGTCCTCGCCGATTGCGGGAAGTAATCGGGAGACAACATCGAAAATCGCCCCGGTTTTCAGGCCAGCCCCCATTTTTTGCGCAAAAACCATTCGACGCCGAGCGTCGCGGCGAACAGGAGGAGCAACCACCAGGCGTCGTAGAGCGAGCGTTTCGTTTCCCGTTCTTCGACCAGGGCTTCCGACCGCTCCAGCAATTCCTCCAGCAACCCGGAAAGCTGTTCCGGGGCGATCGTTCCCCCCCCGCTCGTCGCGGCGATGTTTTCGAGCAGCTTCGGGTAGGCGACCGGGTTGTCGAGTTCCAGGTTCCGGTCGAACACCATGAATCGCGCCGTCGCTTCACGCCATTCCCCGCCGTCGGGATCGAGGGCCGCCTCGCGTTCGCTCGCCTTGACCCGGATCGTGTAGTCGCCCGCCTGTTCCGTCCCGCGTATGGTTCCGGTCGGCGTTCCGTCGAGATCGACGATGGGAATATCCTCTTCGGCCCCGTCCGGTTTGACGAGCCTTGCCTCCGCCTTGACCGGGACCGATTCTTCGCCGAGTTTCGATTTGAGGAACACCTGGAAGGTCGTCGATTCGCCGGGATACAGCCGGGTCTTTTCCATCACGACCCAACAATCGTTGCCCGTCGATTCGTCCATCTTCGCGAGCCAGAGAACGACTTGTCGCCAAAAACGTTTTTGCCGGTCGCCGAAGCCGTGCATGACCCAGCGCCAGGTCGAGTCGCCCGCAAAGGCCAGGACGCGGCCGCTGCCGTATTGTTGTGAAACCAGCAGGGGTTCCCGTTCCCCATGGAGGCCCTGGGCCAGGACGGTCGCGCCCGGTCGGAGGGAACCGAACCGGTTCGCTCCGGCGA
>DOMV01000065.1:0-1432 GCA_003509805.1 Planctomycetaceae bacterium | reverse complement strand
TCCCGTGGCGGGCCGTCGAGCGGTTGACGGTCGAGCGGATTCATCACCACCGGGGCCGCGGCGGCCAACGCGGTTTCACCGTATCCGCCGCCGCCGAACGCATGGAAACCGCCGATCATGATGAGGCCCGCTCCGTCGGCGACCAATCGGGCCAGTGCGTCGAGTTCCTCGTTTTTGAAGGCTTTCGAATCGATGTCGTCGAGGATGTAGACCGTATAGGCTCCGGGCAGGAAATAGGGATCGACCAGGGAGACGCGACTTCCGGTCAAATCGCTCAACACGTCTTCCGTCTCCCTTTTAAGCGACCGGGCCTGGAGCCGCGCTTCTTCGATCGGGATGCGGAGGTATTTGACGTGGATATCGGCGGAGGCGTCGAGCGCCCGTTGGATAAAGCCGTGTTCGAACCGCTTCTCGCCCTGCAAGTAAAGGACGTTCAGGCCGCCTTCGACGACCCGGACGAACCCGGACATCGCGTTGTTCGTCGAGATCAGTTCCTTAGGCTGCGTTGGCACATCGACCGTGTACTTGAACAGGCCGGTTTTCGGCGGCGTGCAGGAAAAATCGACGCGAATGTGCTGTCCTTCTTCCCGGACAAGAATTTCCTTCGTCGCCACCTGTTGCATTCGCCCGTCGGCGTCTTCGAATAACAGGCGGACCGGGATAGGCCGGTTCCGGTATCCGGCGACCCGGACCGAGGCCGAAACGAGAAAATCGTTTTTGACGAAAACCCGGTCGTTCGCTTGCAGGTCCGAGACCGCGACATCCTGCGTATCGCCGGTTCCGCCGAGACCGAGTCGGACGGGAAAAATCGGGCTCGCGGCATCCCGGTATCGGCTTGCCGCTTCCTGCGGCAGGACGTCGCGCGGCGGCAGGCTGCGTTGGGTCCCGTCGGTCAACAGGATCGTTCCCAGGATGCGTTTTCCGCCCGAGCGAAGCAGGATTTGCTCCAGGGCATAGCCGATCGCGGTTTCGGGGCCGGTCGGTTTTTTCGCGATTCCCGTGATTTCACCCCGGTCGTCGATACCGAGCGGAGTCAATGTCTTGTCGAACGCGAAAACGGCGACATCGAGCCCGGCGTGCCGCATGGTTTCCAAAACAGGGGCGGCCTCCCGCAACGCCTCCGTCGCGGTCGCATACCGGCTTTTCCCGCCTGCTTCATCGGCGATGCTCATGCTTTCGGAACGGTCGAGGACGAGGTGGACCGAGGCCGCGAGTCGCCGGGTTTCCGTGTAGATGATCGTTGGCCGAAGCATGGCGACGCTCAAAAGGAAAAATGCGAGCATTCGCAAGACGACCAGGACACGCCGGCCCCGGGCTCCGAGCCGCTCGCCGCGCGGCACGAGGAAGACGATGACCGCCCCGAAAACGATCAGCAGGGCCGCCGACAGGAGCGAATTTTCCAAAACCGGATAAAAAACGAGCCGAAACATAT
>DOMV01000392.1:16748-17475 GCA_003509805.1 Planctomycetaceae bacterium | reverse complement strand
GATCGTCGATTTTCCGCCGCCCGGAACAAGGACGTCGAAACGAATCCCGTCGGACAAGGAACCCTTGTTACGGACGGCGACGAAAGCGGCCCGGTTCGGGGTCGTTTCGCCGTCGACACCGACGATGCACATTCCTTTTTTGAAGCCGGTCTTTTCGGCCCGACCGCCGGGCGTCACATCCACGACGGTCATGCCCGTCGTCCCGCCGAAACCGAACCGGTCACTGATCTCCGCACCCATTTCGAGCAGGAGCAGCCCGATCGCCTTGTCCTGGTATCCCCGGGCGATGCCGCCGCCGCTTCCGAAGACGCCGGGACTTCCCTGGCGACGTTTTTTCAGCGCCTCCGGAAGCGGGACGAGGGAACAGCGCAGCGTCGTTTTTTTTCCGCCGCGCATCAAGGAAATCCGGTGCGGCTTTTCAAGTTCGGCCTGTTCTTCGACGCGTTGAAAATCGACGATCGCCGAAAGCGGTCGGCCGTCGAACGCGAGCAGGATGTCGTCTTTGCGCACCCCCGCTTCCAATGCCGGCGACCCTTGCATCACGTAATCGACCAACACCCCTTCACGCGGGGTCGCTCCCAGCCGTTTGGCGGTCGCGTCCGAAACCGGGCGGACGATGACGCCGAACCAGGCCCGATCGACCCGGCCCTTTTCGACCAGTTGTCGGAGCACCCAACGGATGGTGTTCGAGGGAAGCGCGAAGCCGATTCCCTGGCCCACACCGCTT
>DOMV01000392.1:0-16735 GCA_003509805.1 Planctomycetaceae bacterium | reverse complement strand
CCCGGAATTGCCCGGGTTGATGGAAGCGTCGGTCTGCAAAAAATCGCCCCGCTGCACCGAGCGCACCGCCCGGCCCCGGGCACTGATGATCCCGGCGCTGAGCGTCAGGTCGAGATCGAAGGGATTGCCGATCGCGAGAACCCAGTCGCCGATATCGAGGCGGTCGCTGTCGCCGAAGCGGACGCTGGGCAAGCGTTCCGTCGGCTTGATCCAAAGGGCGGCAAGATCGGTTTCCTCGTCGGTCCGGATACGGAGCACCTTGAAACGGCGACCGTCGGCCAGTTCGACCTCAATTTCCCTGCCTTGGCCGAGAACATGCCGGTTCGTGAGGATGATCCCGCGGGCATCGACGATGAAACCGGTTCCCACGCCGTCGCCCGGCAGGCGGCCATCCTGCGAGGATGGGATCAGGGACGGCTCGACCCGGAGCGCTTCGCGCTCCTCCTCGGTTCGAATATGGGAGATGACCTTGAGTGTTGCCGGAATCACCTTCCTGGCCGCTTCACGAAACGCGGTCGAAACGTGTTCGACCGTCGCGACGGCCGCGGGTTCGATCGTTTCCCGCCCGGTTTGTGCCGCTGTTTCCGACACGGTTTGTGGCACTGCCGAAATCGTTCCCAAAACGAATACGATCGGGGTAAATGATTGAATAAGCTTCATACCGAATGGTTTTTCGATGGTCGAGGTGTCATTGCGTCAGGCCAAGCGCGTCCGCGTTTGTCGTTCTCTTGTCTTTTTCTGAAGACCAGTCGATCAGTATACCGAAATTCGAACGGCCTTTCCATCGGGTCCGCCCGTCGGGAATAGACCGGAAACACGGTGAAGACGGACATTCGGTCAAGTCCTGGTCCAGTTTCAGGACATAGGNNTTCTCTTCAAGGAGGATTTGCCACGCCGTGTCCAAGTTTCACGGAATTTTTTCAGCCGATGCGGGAAGCCAGGGAAAAAGGCCCTGCCGATCTCTGTCCGACCGCCAAAATGCCCGGCTTCAGGAAAATTTGTTAGCGGCGGGCGATGCGGTCGGCGATTCTCGATTCTTGTCTCGACAACGGGTTTCATTACGTATAGAATCGACGGTGATCGGATATTTCTCAAATGGGGGAAAAACCATGCCACGATCGGTCAAAAACAAATGGGCCTGTCTTTTCGTTGCGATTGCGGTCATTTTGGCCGGGGCAGTCGGTTGGTTCGTTTACCGTTCCGCCGATGAAAGCGGCCCGTTCGTTTTGCCGCGCGGAAGTGTCCCGTTACGCATCTCCAAAGAAACATCCTTCGTTCTCGATCCGCTCAAAAAGGATGGAAAGACGATCGATTATCTTCTCGCGTTGGAAGAGCAATGCACACCGACGGACCGGCCGGAGGAAAATGGATTTCGCGCAATCGTACAGGTGTTCGGGAGAAAGTTTCTCGGCAACATCTCCGACGAGCATTGGAACGAGCTTTGCCAAAAACTATCGCTGAACCCCTCCGACACCCCTCAATTCGAGTATGTCCGTCTGGTCGATTACATCAAAAACAAACTCGATGCGACCTCGCCGACGGTGCAAAAAAGCGAAGCCTACCGGATTTCTTTTTCCTACGAGGAGCCGGGAAAGAGCACGCAGGAGGAACTCGAACACCTGAAATCATGGCTCGATCAAATGGAACCGGCGTTCCCTGCCGTCGAACAAGCGTTGCACAAGCCGGCCTATTTCATTCCCCCGTGCCGAACGGATGGACGGCCCGACTTGATGATCGTAGTCCTCGTGCAGCGGGAAATGCTCTATCTGCTCAACGATCGAATCATCTATCGGCTTTCCGTCGGGAAGGGAAGCGGGGCGTGGGATGATGTCCTGTCGATGTACCGGGCGGCGAGATTTTATTCGCGACAGCCGTTCCTGAATTCGTTTGTCTTGGGAGTGACTTTCGATGCGATGGCCTCCGCGTTGGCTCAACGTGTTGTACAATCCGGGCTGCTGAATGCCGAGCAACTGCGGCAATGCCTTGCCGATTTGACCGATTTGCCGGAGTGTGCATCCTTTGAATCGAAAATCGACGCGGAACGACTGGGCATGTTGCAGTGTATTTCGGAGTTCCCCGAAAGAGGGCCGGACGCTTTCCGAATCGCTTTCGTCGAGAAGCCGCCACTTTTGGGAAGCACGCAAGAAGCCAAGGATATTTTCGACAGCGTTGATGCCCACAACAAAGCCGCGAAAGAAGCGATTCGAATTTATCGAAGAATTCCTTTCGACTGGAATATCGTCGCCGAGCTTGTCAATGCGGAATACGACGAAACGCAGGGCAAAAAGACGAAGGAGGAGTTGTTCCTCCGACACCCGGATTGGAAATCGCCTTACGATAAGGAGCACACTGAACCCGTGACATTCGCTCAATACCGGAAAATGTCGATAGAGGAACGCTCCGTTGTGTTGGCGAAGATGTTCTACTATTCCTATGTTCCCAAGCGTCAGCAATTCGATTTGGTCCATGCCAAGGGCACGGCGGCGTTGGAATTGACACGAACGATGCTCGCCTTGGAGTGTTTTCGAGCGAAAAACAACCATTATCCGGAAACGCTGGAATCCCTCGTCGAAGGAAAGATTCTGGACAAGATGCCGGTCGATTCCTATCGACAAAACGAGACGGCGAGTTTGATTTATCGCCGCGAAGCACCGGACCGCTACATCCTGTACAGCGTCGGCATCAACGGAGCGGATAACGGCGGAAAGCATTGGAAACATATTCCGCCCGACGACCGGGAATGGGACGACGTCGTTGTGGAAATGCCGTGATAGCCGGGGAACATATTCTGAAAATTGGAGTTTGGTCATGAAAATCATCGTTTCCGCTTCCTCGATTCTCCGGGTGTTTACCGCAATCACGCTTTGCCTGCCGTTGTTCCTGGGCGCCGATTGGCCGCTTTATCGGGGAGACCCGGAGGCGACCGGGCGCGTTCCCCTTTCAGAGCCGGTCATGGCGGCCCCGGAGGTGAAAGAGGGCCTTTCCCGGCCGAATGAGCTTCGGATCGTTTGGCAGAAAACGCTTGAAAAAGGTTTTTTCGAGGCATCTCCCATCGTGGTCGGCGATACGGTCTATGTCGGGTCCGCGGACGATTATTTTTACGCGTTCGATCTCGAAAACGGCGATGAACGTTGGAAATATCCCGTCGAAGACGGCGTGTTGGCCACCGCTTCCTATTGGAAGGGGGAAACGGGCGACGGGATCGTCTCTTTCGGCGATACGGCCGGGGTGCTCCATGCACTCGATGCGAAAAGCGGGGAAAAACGCTGGACATTCAAAACGAAGGGCAACATCCGTACGGCGCCCAACGTGTATAAAAACCGATTGCTGGTCGGTTCGGAAGACAATTCGTTGTATTGCCTGGACGCGGCCGATGGAAAAGAGCTATGGAAGTATACGACGAAGGACATGATCCAATCCTTTGCGACGGTTGCCACGGACTCGGCCGATTCCGGAAAAACCGGAAAAGTTCGGGGTTTTGTCGCCGGGTGTGACGGGCAATTGCATGTCGTCGATTGCGAAAGCGGTCGGGGAATCGCCCAAGTGGAATTGGAGTCGCCGACCGGTTCGACCCCGGCCGTTCTGGGCGACCATGTTTTTTTGGGCACGGAAGGAAACGAATTTCTCGCGATCGATTGGAAGAAACACGTGATTTCGTGGCGGTTCCCTTCGAAGCAGGCGTTTCGGGCTCCCGCGGCCGTTATGCCCGGCATGGTCGTCTGCGGCGGATACGACAGGAAAGTCTACGCGCTCGATCCGGCAAGCGGTAAAGAATTGTGGCGTTTTTCTTCGCGAAAAACGATTGACGGCGGGCCCGTCGTTTTCGGAGACCGCGTTTTCGTCGTCTCAAACGATGCGACCGTTTCGTTGCTTGATCGCCGGGATGGTCGCAAGATCGCTTCCTTGGAATTGGACGGCGGTATCAAGGCGTCGCCCGCGGTCGTCGGCAATTCGCTTCTCGTCGGAACACTCGAAGGAGTTCTCTACCGCATTGCCTTTTAAGGCGTCTCAAAAAGAAATCGGCGTCACGGGCCGGGAACCGGGTTCCCGGGGCATTTTTTGACTAAAATTGCTCTTTCCTGAAAATCGCTTTTCTGTTATGGTGAACGGGCGTCGGTCCCGCGCGGGAACCGGGAATCGCCGTCGGATTACGGCGGCGGTTGCGCCGGAGGATGACGCCAAGAGGTTGCGGGAATGGATACTGGAAACGCGGTGAAATTGGTTGTTTGGTGACGACTGCTTGTTGCACTCACTCACCACAACATCCGTGTAAATATCGGGTTGCATATTTCGTGCGAGCAACGAGCGCGTTCGAGCAACAAGCGATTGTGCGCGGAAACCGTTTCAGGCCGTTTGCGATGGATTGAAAGGTGCGTAAGGACACGGAGGAAAGGTAATGACGACACTGAATCACACGACGACACCGGGCATCGGCGCGGACTGCCTGCGGCAATGGGAAGAACGGATCCTTGACGAAGCCCGACGGAACCGGGTCGGTTTGTTGCTCACCGACGATGAAAAGGACTTGGAAACGCTCCTGGCATCGTTATCCGAACGATGGGGAGAAGAAGCTCCCGCCTGCCTGTGGATCGATTGTTCCGCGTCGGATTCCCGATCATTGACGGAACGCATCCTCGAAATGACCGATATGGAGGAAGCCGGCGCCGGCGACGGTCCGGATGAAAATCCGTTCGCCGTCCGCACGGAATACGGAGAGGCATTTCACCCTGCCGATGCGGCCCGCCCCCCGTCTTTTTCCCTGCGTGAACCCTTCGACGCGCCTGTCTCCTCCGTGTCCCATGCCGTCGGTTCGCCGACTATTCCGAGGGGCAAACAGGCTTTCGTTTCCAAGGCCATGGCATGGTTGCGACTTTCGGATGTCCTGATCGCGGAAAATCGACAACCGGCCCTTCCTTTCCTTCTTTTGAGCGGACTCGGAAGAGCCGATATCGAAACACGCCGCGAGGTTTTCCGTCTCCTCCGGCTTTACCTGACGCATCGTCCGAACAGGACCCTGTTGATCGCGGAAACGGCGGAGGACGTTTCCCTGATTCCTCCCGAATACCTCGACGGCATACGGCTCCAACTCTTTATCCGCTGATTGTGGTCCACGGACGGCGAAACGCCCGTTCACGGTCGGTCCGGTCGAAGAGGATTTCCCGGTCACACGGAGCGCCGTCCGTCCGCTCCGTTTCCGCATGAGTTCGGGACACCGCGAACAACGGTCCCGGTGTCATTGTACCGTACTTGCGCCGTGTGCTTGCGCTGTGTGACTGCGCCGTGTGATTTCACCGTGGTTTTGCGGCGTTTTCAACCGCACGTTTTCAACCGCACGTTTTCAACCGCGCGATCTCAACCACCCTGCGCGGAACCGATGATCGTTCCCATCGGAACGCAATTCGGCATGCACGGATCCGGGACGACCGCATCGCAGGGATTGCAGCCCACTTCCGCACAAGGATTACAATCCGAGCCGCCGGTGAGATAAACCTGGCTTTGGCTCGTGCGGGAACTGGGCCACAACGATCCTGAACGGCAAAACGACGACATGCCGGAGCTCGTGCAACCGAGCGACATGACGGCAACGCTCAAGAGGAGCGAAGCGATCGCGATTTTCTTTTTCATGGTTCTCTCCTGGTAAAGGGATCAATGGAAACATCGAGTTTACGATAAACCGGTCCCGGCAAATAGCGTAACCATGTGGAACTCCGGGGCCGCTTTGATGTCGGTGAACTCTACCCCACGCTTCACGAAATGCAATTGAAAACAGCCTGAATTTCCTCTTTCAATCCGTTCACGCACCATAAAATCGAAGCGACATTCCTTTTACATATTATCCGTCATGTTTTTCTTTTAATCGCATTCTCGCCAAACTCACAACTTGATTTATTTTGTGCGATTTATGGAAAATTCTTGATTTCTCTCATATCAAGAGTTATAATGGTTAAACTTTTCGCGGACACGATGGGGTCACTCTTCGGGGTCACCTCTTCCATTCGCGACGTGTTCGCGGCGCGTTCCCAATGTATACTGGAAACGCGATGAAAATGAACCTTTGGTCAAGCCTGCCTGCCGCACTCACTCGCTCCTAACGGCTGTTTGTCTAATGACATAAACGTTTCGTTCGAGCGGCAGGCGGTCATGCGCGGGAGGATTTTCATGCCGTTTACGGTATATCCACAATGTTTGTCCATGCTTCAGTGTTTGCCCATGTTTTGCAAGCCTTTTATTTTCAAGAGTATCCGACTTTTCCTCGCGCTATTCCTTTTTGTGGGAATAACGCGGGCCCAGGCAGGCGGTGATCTGTGGATTATCGACACGCATTCCGCAGGCGAAGATTCCAGCCGGCTACGCTTTCTGCAATCCACGGGGCACGGCTGGGAGCATTCCGATCGGGAAACGTTTCATGCGACGCATGACCCGACACTGCCTTTGTTGGTCGTGGTTCACGGAAACCGGACGACTTTTGCGGAAGTGGCGGCATGGGCCGGGATGTTTTCCCGATCCATGGGGTCGCAAGCAAGGAGTTCGCAAGCAGGAAGTTCGAAAGCAGGAATTTCGAAAGCCCGGCGACTGGTTTTTTGGGTCTGGCCGGCGGAACGCGTCGGCCATAAAATCCGTCGCGACGCCCGAATCAAAGCGGCACGATCCGACAAGGAAGCCGACCGTCTTACCCGCTTTCTGCACGATCTTCAACCGGAAAGCAAGGTTGCCCTGATCGGTTTCAGCTTCGGAGCCCGGCTGGTCGGGGGCGTTTTGGAGCGATTGGCGACGGATGCACCGCTTGAACGGCCGATGCGGCTTCGTGCTGCGCTGCTCGCCCCGGCCGTGGATTCGACGTGGTTTTCCCCGGGCGGAAAATTCGGAAACGCTTTGAATGCCGTCGAACAAATGGGCGTTTACTATAATCCGGAAGACAAAGTGCTTCGGTTTTACCGCCTGCTGTACGGCTGTCACGGCCCCCGACCGGAAGCGCTGGGCAAGACGGGGCCTCCGCTGAAAACGTTCGCCCCGGAAAACGCGGTCAAGGTCATTCCGATCAACGCGTCGGGAATGCTCGGCCGGAAACACGATTTCATGGCATCGTTGGCCGCATTCCGCTCAAGCCGCCGGTTCGGGACGATCGCCCTGTTTGAGGACGATCATTAGACCGGTTCAGCAACCGTCTTCCCCGCGCAGGGCCTGCCCTCACTCGTCTTGCGTTTTCACGGCGGTTCCGTAACAGAACAATTCGCAGGCGCCGGGGGCGATGGCACTGGTCGTAAATCGCACGTTGATGATCGCGTCGGCACGCATTTTCTTCGCCTGCTCGATCATTCGTTTCATCGCGGTCGTGCGGCTTTCCTCAAGCAGCTCCGTATACCCGCGAAGTTCTCCGCCAAAAATTCCTTTGATTCCGGCGGCAATGTCACGACCGATGTGTTTCGACTGAACGCAACAACCCTGAACCAAGCCGCAAGCCTGAGTGATTCTCTTGCCGGGAACAAAACCAAGATTCAAGACATCCATGACATCCAAAGCCGTCAAAGGGGAAAGGTTATACTGGAAACGCGATGAAAACGTACATGCGGTCAGGTCTGCTTGCCGCACTCGCTCGATAGAACATATTGCTAATTAACAGGTTACGCGTTTCATTCGAGCGGCAAGCGATTGTTCGCGTTGAACCCAAAGCGACGCTATTGCGCCCGGTCGACGACGAAGTCGATTTTCGCTTCGCTCGGAATCGTAATTTCCAGCGGTGTGGTTTCCCGGGACGCATATTTCGCGTCGATCAAGGGCTCTATGATTTCGAGGCTGGGATCGGCCGGATCAGGATAGGACTTGACCGCTCCGATGATATAGACTTTATAGACGCCGGGCGGAATGCCGTCCGCTTCCTTGAGGGATCCCACGTCGAAGCTGCCGTCTGGGCGGATAAAAGACCGGGACAAGGATGTTCCCGAAGAAAACACGATCGTGCCCGTGGTCAGGACCTCGCCATCGGGAAAAGACACTTTCCCCGCCAGTTTCTGGTTGCCGCAACCCGTGACGGCCAAACACAATACGATGCACAGGACGACGCAAGACGCAACGGCGGCTTTCAATGTTGAATTCATGGACGTTTTCCCGGTGATGTTTCCATCCCGGACGATACGGATGATCCTGAAAAATTCCTGAAACTCCTACGGAAGGGTCACCGTCACACCGTCGTCGACGATCGCCAAGGGCCGAAGAATGGCGGTATCCGTTGTCACGCTCATCCCGCGAACCGATCCGTCGCCGAGCAAAAAGGGGCACGTCCCGGGGTGGTAGCTGCCGAAGGCGATTCCGCGGAGCGGCGCATGATACGCGTTGTGGGCGGGAACATTGTCTTCGGCATAATCCGAGGGGCGGCAAATGGCCGTTTCAACGATCTGCCCCGACTTGAAACTACCGAATCCGCCGTAGTTTTCCTTGAAGACGAGCGCGCGGCCCGCCGAGCCGGTACGTTTATCGCCGACCCTCAAAAAACTACAATCCCCCATGTTCCGGGCAACATCCGGATTGGCTGAGGCATAGGCGGTATTGGGGCATTTCCCCACGCGCCCGAGCGGAATGTGTTTTTCGCCGATCATAAGCTGGTTTGACAGACCGTCGAGCAAAAAGGAAAAAGAATCGGTGGGTTCCCAATCGGGATATTGGGCGACATTCTTAAAAATGGCTCTCCGATAAGGGCTGCGCGTCGATTTCGTGGGGTTCGTTTTTTGAATGACCCACCAGTCGTCCGTCAGATTGACGAAGATCATGGCGTAGTCCCCGAGCGGTCCGGCCGAGTCGGGCGCATCAATTTTTTCCCCGTCGGATGTGGCGTTGTT
This sequence comes from Planctomycetaceae bacterium, assembly GCA_003509805.1. Classification (GTDB taxonomy): domain Bacteria; phylum Planctomycetota; class Planctomycetia; order Pirellulales; family Thermoguttaceae; genus UBA8133. The sequence goes on along the minus strand of DOMV01000392.1, from coordinate 7,901 downwards.
GTCGATGGTCGTTTCGTTGGTTTGGAGGCCGCTGCGCCGCGAGGGGCACTGGTAACCCGGAAACGAGCCGAAGGCTTTGCGCTGCTCTTCGTTCAGATTGCCGTTCCACCAGGTGTTGATGACCACAAAACCACCCGCCGAGTACGAATAAGGAGCTTGCAGAGCTTCATACAGGGCGTCCTGTTCCAGAAAAGGATAGAGCAAACCGAACATGCTGGAGCGCCTGGTTTCGCCGTCTCTGCATTGGAGCATCGCCGGCGGAATGCCCTTGCGCGCATCGTGAAATTGATGGGTGGCGATTCCGATCTGCTTGAGATGGCTCGTACACTGCATCCGCCGCGCGGCTTCACGCGCCGCCTGGACGGCAGGCAAAAGCAAGGCGACCAAAACGCCGATAATCGCGATCACGACCAGCAGTTCAACGAGCGTGAACGCCGTTCGCACCGTCATTCCCGTCACACGCCTTTTCCACGTATTCAATCGCTTCCATAATCGCTTTGTCATGACATTTCACTCCCATACAGACGGACGATCGACAGACGGATGATCGAGCCCGGATGGTCGGTCCCCAAGAGAACCGGCCCAGGAAAACCCCAGGAAAACCGGCGGCCTCGCCGCCGTGTGAAGACGGTCGTTTTACTGGAAGTCATTTTACCAAAACCCTGGTGCTCCTGGAATACCGCCTTGACGGAATCAGCGCTTTTGGGGCCGGAATTCGACATTGGCAATTCGCGACGCTGTTTTCGTCGTGTTTTTCAGCGTGTTTTTCGACTGTGAAGCGTCGCTGATCGACAGCGGGGTTTTTCGCTCTTCGGATTGCCGCGCATTATTTTTTTCCGGCATGACCGTCTTTTGATCGGGTTGTTCCGACATATCCACCCTCTTCGGATACAACGTTTTTCGGGAAATTCCCTGCTGGACCGGCGCGTTGCCGGGAACCGGGGGAGCATTGAACCGGTACGCCGTACCGTGCCGCTTGTCCTCGACGTGAAAAAGCGAATGGAGCGGGGGCACTTCCACAACCGGCGTTTTGGGCCGAGCTTGACGTTCTTCCAGTGCGTGAAGTTCCTGGGCGACCACATCGTGCAAGGTGGAAATTTCTTCGAAAAGTTCGCGGCAGGATGCGTCGCCTCGGGTCCGGACATGATCGGCCGACTGGGTGAACCGGGTCTCCGCATTGCCGAGCGTCGCGGCGATTTCTCCGCTGATTCTATCAAAACGTTCGGCGATTTGCTCCATTCGTTGGGCCGCCGTATCCACGCGCCTCACCGCGTTTTCAACATCGGGCTCGCACGCATTCCCCTTTCCCGCAACGAGGGATTCGTTCCCGGTCACGGCGCCGTTTCCTGAAAAAGGGGCCGTTTCCGGCAGGAAACAGGACAGCGACGCCGCGTAAATCTCATCGATCGGACGTCCCTGGAACGGAAGCGGAATCGTCTCGTCGAAATGTTCGTCGATGGCCGTGCGGATGTCGTTCGAGTCCCGGATTGCCGGCATGGACGCACTTTCTTGTTCTCGGGGCGATACGGTTACCTTGGGCGATAAGGTTGCCTTGGGCGATACGGTTGCCGTACTCCGCTCAGACGACCCGGCGGCGACGGGCGGCATGTCCCTTACGCGATTGTCGCCGCTGCTTTCCATGATGTTTTCGGCCGTGTTTGCAGTCATGTTTGCACTCGTGTTTGTAGTCGTGTTTACAGTCATGTTTTCGACGGTGTTTTCTCTGAAAGGTACCATGATGTTGTGTCTTTCCCGGTCCGCATGTGCGCTCGGCGTGGTGATCGGCGACGCTGGGATCGGCGACGCTGGGATTCGGTCGGGAGTCTGTTCGTAAGCGTTCGATTCCCAGGATTCCCGTTGCCGCGTTTTATGGGAATACGCCCTGTATGCCGTTCCCGTCCCCGAGGAAATTCGATGGCCCGGGGCGAGCCAGTTCATCATCTTGATGTTTTTGTCGACGTAACACGGAAATTGCAGGACGACCGGGGTACTCGTATCGTAGACGTAGCCGGGCGATTTTCGTCCGGATTCGAAATCCCTCACGGAGTCCTCCACTGTATCCGACGCATTCGCATCATCGCTTTCAAAACCGTCGTTTACGGAATTCGGCGCGATTTTCAGTCCGGTTGCGACGTGTCGATCGGAATTCTCCGCATCGGGTTCATCTGCCGTCTCTTGGCGATCGTTCCAAGAAAGCGTACAATCGATATCGAAGGAGGCCAGCTCCTCGTCGTCGCCGTTTTCGAGACAGGAATCCTCGGCGTAAAGATCTTGGTACACGTCCGTTTCAAGGGAAACCGCGACATGTTCTTTGACATGTTCTTTTCGATCGGGAACACTTTTCCCGGTTTCACCATCGTCGCCGGGATGCCCGGAGCCGCTATCGACGACTTCCCGGTAGTGTTGCATTTTGTTCCACGCGATATCCACCATTTCCGCTTCGACGGAATGCCGTTTCCTTTCCGCCGCATGAAGAAGCGTCGCGTCGCAAAGTTGATTGATTAACCTGGGAATCCCGTCTGTATACCGGTAAATGGCGTTTTTTGCTTCCCTGGAAAAGATCGGGTGGCCTCCCGTCGTCGAAACGGCGGCAATCCGCCAATCGATGTAATCCGAGGTTCCGGTGCGCCCGAACGGTTCCAGGTAAGAGCGGGAAATAATCCGTTGGTTGAACGCTTCCAAGGCGGGCAACGTCAACAATTCCTCCAAAGCCGGCGTCCCGGCCAGGACCGGGCGAAAAACAGACAAACCGTTTTCATAATGGTCCGACAGACCGTTGATTTCCTTGAAAACATCGACCGGGATGTTTTGCGCATCATCGATCAGGGCAAACACGGCAAAAGAATCGGACCGTTTGTCAGTCTCTCCCGACTGCTCGCAACGGTTTTCCGGAAGATTATCGGGAAGGTTTTCCGGCATCGCATCGATTGTGCCGTTTTTTGCCGCGCCGTTTTTGACGGGCCTGTTTTTTTCGGAACCGATGAACGCCTGAAACGCCTCGAAAATCTCCAAACGCAATTCCATTTCATCTTTTCCGCCGAAGGAAAGCCCGAGTCCCCGGGCAACCAGCCGGAGAAAATCCCGGGCACTTCGCAAATGAGCCCCGTCGAGTAAAACGACGCGGGAGACACGGTGGAGTTCATCGTGGAGTTCGCTGTGGAGTTCGCTTTGCAAACGACTCAGAAGTAAGGATTTGCCGATCCCATGGGCGCCGACCAGCAACGACACCCCTTCGGCCCGTAGCAGGGTTCGCCGGATGGAACGGCGTGATTCCTCGGCGACCCGTTCAGGATAAACCGTTTCTCCAGTAGGATTAACGAGAAAAGGACGTTTGGAAAACAGAAAAAATTTTTCGTACATGGATCAATCCATCTGCTCTATACCGAAGCCGGCCCCGTCGCAGGTATACTGGAAACGCGGTGAAATTGATTGTTTAGCGACGACTGCTTATTGCGATCACTCGCCACAACATCTTTGTAAATATCGGTTTGCACGTTTCGTTCGAGCGACAAGCGATTTGTTCGCGGGAACCGTTTCAGCCGTTTGCGGTATAAACACCGTCCGGGCAAGCCGCCCGCCGAAAAATAACACAACCTCAAAGCCAACCTGTTTTTAGGAAACTTTTCAGTCGCCCGATACGCCCTTGTTCACCTCTTTTTCCAAGGCTTGCCAAGTTGATTTACGCAAAATGCGGACTTGAGCAAAACCAGAGGCACTGAAAAATGGAGTGTTTCGACTAAGACACAACTTATCGGTCTTATCGACAAAACCCCCTTCTTCACTTCAATCCGAATGTTGCTTCCCTTTTCCTCCTGTGAGCACGTCGCACCGAAGCCGGGAACGAAACGTGGCGCAATGGCCGGAAAACAGGGCCGACAAACAGGGCCGGAAAAAAGCTCAGTGACCGGATTTTGCGTAAATCCCCGTCGCTTCACGCGGTTGCGTTCCAGGCTCGCATGAATCAAAAATGGGCGCAAATCCCCTTTCCGTTGCCGGGATACTCCTGTATAATCGTTGGTGTTTTCCGTAAAAACCTGAATTCACTTGAGATTGCGTATTTTTCGTTCGGCTGCTCTTTTCAAATGAAAGCTTTTTAAGGAGAAAAACGTGGATAGACCTGCCCTGTTCCAAGCCGTGGTCGAAGGCGATGTCGGGACCGTCGTCGTCGAGGTCAATGCCGCAATCAAGGATGGAGAAACACCGCAAGACATTATGGGGAACTACCTTATTCCCGCGATGGCCGAGGTCGGGCAAAAATTCGAGTGCGAGGAGTATTTTGTGCCCGAACTGCTGATTTCCGGGCGTGCGATGAGTGAAGCGATGAAAATTCTCAATCCGCTCCTGAAATCATCCGGGGTTGAGAAAATCGGTCGCGTCGTCATTGGAACGGTGCAAGGGGATTTACATGACATCGGCAAGAATTTGGTCGCTTCCATGCTTGAAGGCGGCGGCTTCGAGGTCGTCGATCTGGGCGTGGATGTTTCCCCGGCCAAATTCGTCGAAGAAGCGAAAAACAAGCCGGGAACGATCATCGGCCTGTCCGCCTTATTGACGACGACCATGCCGCAGATGCGACATGTGATTGTCGCGCTGGAAGATGCCGGGATTCGCCGGACGACGAAGGTGATGATCGGAGGGGCGCCCGTGACCCGGGAATATGCCGATGAAATCGGTGCCGACGGGTATAGTGAAAACGCCAGTGCCGCCGTCAGTTTAGCCCGACAACTCGCCGTCTGATCGCCGTCAAATCGCCACGCCATTGCCATGATCGATCATGTTTTCGCCGATTTCCCGCCTGACGAAACACCGGCTTACGGAGTACGACCGGCAAAATCGCGCAATTCCCTGACGCTCCTCGCCGGTTTTTTCGCGACTGCGCTCCTTCTCGGTTTCGGAATCGTTTTCCTGATGACGATGGCGGAACGACCGGGCCGTAAGGCGGTTCCGTTTACCCCGGAAGAGCTTGCGGCACTCGACGATCACTATGCCTTCCGGATTCTCGCTTCGCGCGACTATCCCGAAGACGCCTCCGTGATTGAAGAAGCCGAAAAATTGCCGGCCGATCAAAACCGGGTTGTCGACGATTCCGGCAAAGCGATTGCCGTCTGGGTGGATGTCGATCCGATAGAGCGAAAAACGACGTTTTCCGCGCCGGGGGCCGTTGACGACACGGTCAGGAGAATTGTTCCGCCGAGACCGGGTACGATGGATTCCAACAGCCCGCCGGACCGGCTCCAAATACTCCTGTTGATCGGCGAAAACGACCTGGCCGGCAGGGATTTGGTCGTCGGCGCGCAATTCGAAGCAAGCATACGACCGCATAATATACGACCGGTTGATATTATGGCGATCACGTTCCGTTTGACGCCGACGGCCGGGGCGACTTTTTCACGTTTGACGGGCGGAAACCTGTCGGACCCCCATTCCCCGTTGATCCGGCGGCTCGGAATCGTCCTGGACGGCGAACTTCAATCGGCGCCGGCCGTGATGTCGACGATTTCCACCGAGGGCGTGATTGCGTTTTCCCGGCCGACCAACACGGCGGAGCAGGAGGAAATGCACGAAAAAATTCAACGAATCGTTTCGCGTTTCCGGAAGCACAACGAGCGGGCAAGACCGTGACGACAACATGTGGACGACAACATGTGGACGACAACGTTTTGAAGACGAGTGATCCGGCGATTTTTCAGGCAGAGACATGCGACACATAGAAGTATACGATACGACATTACGGGACGGTTCCCAGGCGGAAGGAATCAGCTTTTCCCTGTTCGACAAGGTCCAGATCGCCCGGCGGCTCGACGAGATGGGCTTCGATTTCATCGAGGGCGGGTATCCGGCGTCGAACGAAAAGGATTCGCAGCTTTTCCGGGAAATCGCCGCCGCACCGCTGAGCTCGTCGAAACTGTGCGCTTTCGGAATGACCCGGCGAAAAGGGATGAAGGCCGGGGATGATGACGGTTTGCTCGCATTATTGAACGCCCAAACGCCGGTCGTCACGATCGTCGGCAAATCCTCATCCTTCCAGGCGGTCGAAATCATCCGTTCGACCCGCGAGGAAAATCTCGCCATGATTGCCGAGACCGTCGCGTTTTTTCGTGCAAAAAACAGCCGCGTGATTTTCGACGCGGAACATTTCTTCGACGGTTTTCTCGACGACCCGGATTACTCGATCAAGGTGCTCGAAACGGCGGCGGAGGCGGGCGCCGAAACGCTGGTCCTTTGCGACACGAACGGCGGCTCGATGCCGGAGTACGTCGCGGAAGTCGTCGGCAAGCTGGTCAGGCGGATCGACACGCCGTTCGGCGTCCATGCCCACAACGATTGCGGACTGGCCGTCGCCTGCTCGCTTGCCGCCGTCGACGCGGGCGCCTCGCAGGTCCAGGGAACGATCAACGGTTTCGGCGAACGGGTCGGGAACGCCGACCTGATTCCGATCATCGCGGCCTTGGCGCTCAAGAAAAAAGGGGCCTATCGGGTGCTTTCCCCGGAAGCGATCGTCCGATTGACGGAATTGTCCCGGTTCGTTTACGAAACGGTCAACCTCCAGATGCCCGGCGGCCTGCCTTATGTGGGCAAGAGCGCCTTCGCCCACAAGGGAGGGATGCATGTCAGCGGGATCGCCCGGAACAAATCGGCCTACGAGCACATTGATCCCGAGGCGGTCGGAAACCAGCGGCGCATCCTCGTCAGCGAACTTTCCGGCCGATCGAATATCGTTGCGTTGACGCGGGAGGTGAACCAGCCGGCCGACCTAGTGTTGACCCAGAAAGTGCTCGACGAAGTCGTCGCCCGGGAAAACGAGGGTTATCAATACGAGGCGGCCGACGGTTCCTTCGACCTGCTCGTCAAGCGTTGTGCGGAAACGTTCGTCCCGCATTTCAAACTGATCAATTTTCACACGAATATCAAGCTCGGCGAACAGGGCGTGATGGAAACCGAGGCGACCGTCAAAATCCGGGTCGGCGACCGGATCCGCCATGAAGTCGCCGAGGGGGACGGCCCCGTCAACGCGCTCGATGCCGCGCTTCGCAAAGCGCTGTTGCCGAGTTACCCGCAGCTTGCCGCGGTGAAGTTGATCGATTTCAAAGTCCGTATCATCAATTCCGATGCGGCGACCGCGGCGACGACCCGGGTCGTGATCGAAAGCAAGGACGACAATGCGGTCTGGGGAACCGTCGGCGTGAGCGCCAACATCGTCGAAGCAAGCTGGATCGCCTTGGTCGACAGTATCGAGTACAAATTGAATAAAGACACGTAGAGTGCGTACCCGTTTTTTGTGCGAAAAACCCGTCCCGATTTTACGAATCGCGATTGCACGAAGGGAAAACAAGCGGTTGAAATGGTATGAGAATTGATCTGACACAAGGATCGTACCGGGTATTGCGACGGGCCGGGACGACCGGATATGTCCCTTTGGCCGGGCTGGAGACGACGCTCACGCCGGAGAAGGTTCTGCTCGCGCTCTACGAAGAAGAGGAATGTCGGGCTGCCGCCTGGCTTGCCGAAGCCGGGTTGACGGTCGAGCAGTTCCGCGCCGATTTCAGGATCGAACCCGGTGCGATGAAATTGCTTTCGGCAATCTCCGCGCCGCCTTTTCCGATGGGCCATTACGGCATTTCGCCCGGGATTCCCGGTTCCGACGCCTCCGTTCACGCCTCGCCGGAATACCGCGTCGCCGGTTCCATTCCGGATCGGCCGGTCAGCCCGCGGGAATTGCCGCCGCAGACGGTTTCCCGGCAGGAACCGGACCGTGTCGATTTTTCGCGGCATTCCCATGAAACGCCGACGGCGACTTCCCCCGGCCCGTTCGATCGCCCCAAGCCGCCGCAAACGCTCCGGTTTTATCTTGACGGTGAGACGGTCGAAGTCAATCGGGTCACGGCGGAACTGGCCGAGGA
>DOMV01000173.1 GCA_003509805.1 Planctomycetaceae bacterium | reverse complement strand
GCACGCGACCGGCTTCGGGAAATGTCAACAGCCTTCAGTATATCATATTCACGGCATTTCGCAACGCCTTTTCAGCGCGGAAGCCGGGAACGCATCGCAGTGACCGGAGAACCCGGTTTCGGCGTGAAAAACTTCAATTTCAAGGAGTTGCGGTTATGCACGGGATTGTGCACAGGCGGATTATCATGCCGTTTACGGCATATAAAAACTCCTATTGACCCGGTCTTGAAAATTCTTTAGAATCCTGCCCACTGCCTTGCGTTCATCGGCAACGCGATCATGGGCGGCGAATGCCTCTTGAAAGAAGGGACACGGATGTCCCGAAGGACGTTTTGACCGGGAATGCGCCATCCCGCAAAGGTGCGAACCGTTTCGGAACGTCTCGATTTCCACCCTTGCAACCCAGTACGCCAGGGATGGCGTAGAAGGAGTGTTTCATGCTTCGAACGGAGTATTTTGATTGTGATTATCAGGAACTTCTCGCGAAAGGACAAACACAAGGCCAACTCAATTTTGAAGAAATGATCGGTTTCCTCGGCGAGGACGAAGCCGCGCAACACGGATCACCGGGCGAGTATTTTCATCCGGTACATCTCATGGAAGAGAGTCCGGAAGAGGATGCGGACGACGAGGACCGGGACACACTGTACGATGAAGATGAAAAAATCGTCCGTTCGTACGACATGGCGTCCAGGGACCGTAAGAGCGGCAGGAAGCGTTCGGAAATATCCGCCGACAGTGTCGATTCCCGCCCGGGCGGTGACATCAACCGCGGTATCGACGGCGACGTTGACGGCGACATTGTCGGGAAGGAGGCGGCGTTTTCCGTTGCGAAACCCGCGTCGCCACCCGAGGAGATGGAAAAATGGAGCAGCGACCCGATCCGGCTCTATCTTTCGCAGATGTCCCATATTCCGCTCTTGACGAAAGAGGAGGAATGCGAACTTTCAAAGGAAATCGAACGAACACGCCGTGAATTTCGTCGTGTCGTCATGGGGAGTCCGCTCGCCCTGCAAACCGCGTTCGGCGTCCTGACGAAAGTTTGGCACGGTCAACTTCCGTTCGACAGGACGATCAAAATGTCGCTCACGGAACGGCTTTCGAAAGAGCATATCCTCAGGAGAATGCCGCACAACCTCAAGACACTCGCTCCGCTTCTCGAATCGTTGACGGCGGATTTCGACCGACTGGTCCGTAAAAGCACGCCGCGGCAGGACCGCGCGGTCGCCCGGAAACGGTTCATAACACGTCGTTCGCACGCCCTCGTCCTTACCGAGGAACTCAGCCTCCGGACACGCCGGGTGCATGCCCTGATGCGTCAACTCGAAAAAATCTCGAAGCGGATGGATGAAATCCGTTATCTGCTCCGCCTGGCCAACGCGAACATTTCCCACGAACGACGGCTCCTGCTTCGCGAGGAACTGCGGGACCTGATTCTCATGACGCAGGAAAGCCCCGGGAGCCTCCGGCGCCGTTGCGAAGCGATGCGGAAACGCCTTGCCGCCTACGACAAAGCGAAAAGCGAGATGTCGCGGGGCAATCTCCGGCTGGTCATTTCCGTCGCGAAACGTTATCGCAACCGCGGGATGAGTTTTCTCGACCTGATCCAGGAAGGAAACACCGGCCTCATGCGGGCCGTCGACAAGTTCGAATATCGTCGCGGTTTCAAGTTTTCGACCTACGCGACCTGGTGGATTCGGCAGGCGATCACGAGAGCGATCGCGGAACAGGCGCGGACGATCCGTATTCCCGTCCACATGATCGACGCCTTGACGAAATTGCGCAGCACGGCACGGACGCTCTACCAGCAAACCGGCCGGGAACCGAGCATCACGGAAATCGCCGCCGCCGCCGAATTGTCCGTCGAAGAAGCCCGCCGGATCATGCTGATGGGTGCGAATCCGATCAGCCTGGAACACCCGATCGGGGACAGCGACGAGTGCAGTTTCGGCGAATTCGTCGCCGACGACAGTTTCGAGCGGCCCGAACGCAGCGCCTCGAACGAACTGCTGAAAAAACAGATCGGCAAATTGCTCAAAACGCTTACGTACCGCGAACGGGAAATCATCAAATTGCGTTACGGTCTTGAAAACGGCTATTCCTATACGCTTGAAGAAGTCGGGCGGATTTTCCAGGTCACACGCGAGCGTGTCCGCCAAATCGAGGCGAAAGCCGTCCAGAAACTCCAACTTCCGGGACGTTCCTTGCACCTGGAGGGGTTTCTCGATGCACGGAAATCGGAAGACGGCGATTTTTACGATGACAACCGATAGGCTTGTCGCACGACCAAAATTCGAGGATCGCTTCTTCACGATCCGGGAACGGTGTTCCCGGATCCCCCAGGGCCGGGGATCACCCCGTCCGCTTCTCTTTTCAACGATCGTTCATTCATGCTTGCCCGAAATCAAATCGCCGTTGCCGATACATGGGATCTTTCACCGTTGTTCGTTTCGGAAGAGGCGTGGGAGGCGGCGATGGAGGAGTGGGAACGCCGTATCCCGGAGTACGAAACCTTTGCCGGCCGCTTGCATGAACCGGAAACCTTGCTTGCCTGCCTCGAATTTGAAAGCGAACTGGGCGCGTTGGGAGAACGGGTCGCCGGTTACACGGTCCTGAAAAAAAGCGAGGACGCGGGCGCCAACCACTGCCAGGAAATGTATGCCAGGGCACTGCGTCTCTACGGGCTTGCGCAACTGGCTTCGAGTTTCATTGCGCCGGAGTTGCTCGCCATCCCGGCGGCGGAATGGGACCGGCTCGTCGCGGAGGAACGGCTTGCCCCGTACCGGCTGCTTTTGGATCGGATCGTCCGTTTGCGGCCGCACACGCTCAGCCGGGGCGAAGAAGAGGTTTTGGCCCTTTTTTCCGAAGCCTCGACCGTCGCGGAACAGGCGTACCACCAGTACACGACCGCGGAGATGAAAATCAAGCCGGTCCGCGATGCGTGGTGGCGGCGGACGGAAATGGGCTACAACAAGTTCATCGAGATGCAGCATTCCCGTTGCCGCCGGGTCCGCAAAGCCTCTTTTGACGCGTACTACAAGGCGTTCGAAGAATCCCGGAACACGCTTTCGGCGCTTTTGGCCGGATCGATTCAATGGGACATTTCGCTCGCGAAAAGCCGCCGGTTCTCAAGCAGCCTGGATGCCGCGCTCTTTGAGGAAAACATCCCGGGAACCGTGTATGAAAATCTCGTCGAAACGGTCCATCGCCATTTGCCGAGCCTGCACCGTTATTATGATTTGCGCCGCCGTAAAATGCGGTTGCGGGAAATCCGCGCCTACGACACTTACGTCCCGGTTCCGGCCGGCGTCCGGATGCGGTACGACTGGGACACGGCCGTCGAAACGATTTGCGACGCGCTCGTCCCGCTCGGTCCGGAATATGTCGGGACGCTCCGGGGCGGTTTGCGGGAACGGCGGTGGTGCGACAAATATGAAAACGAAGGAAAAAGTGCGGGGGCGTTCAGCGCGGGCACCTACAAAGCCCCCCCGTACATCCTCATGAATTTCAACCCGGAAATCATCGAAAGCGTTTTCACGCTCGCCCACGAGGCGGGCCATTCGATGCACTCGTGGTACTCGGCGAAACACCAGCCGTTCCGTTATTACCAGTACGGCATTTTCGTCGCCGAGGTCGCGAGCACGTTCAACGAACAACTCCTCGGGGAACATCTCATCCGCCGGGTCCGTTCGAAACGGGAACGCGCCTGGTTGATCAACCACCAGGTCGACGCGATCCGCAATACGATTTTCCGGCAGACGATGTTCGCCGAATTCGAGAAAACGACGCACGAATCGATCGAACAGGGTCGGCCGCTCTCGGCCGAGGGCTTCCGGCGGATTTATCGTTCGCTCCTCGACCGGTATTTCGGGCCGCGGTTCGCGATCGACGAGGCGCTCGAACTCGAATGTTTTCGGATTCCGCACTTTTATCATTCGTTTTATGTCTACAAATACGCGACCGGCATGTCGGCGGCGATCGCCCTGGCCGACCGGGTTCTCCGGGGCGGCGAACGGGAGCGGAACGATTACCTGACCTTCCTGGGCGGCGGTTGTTCCCGGGAACCGCTCGATTTGCTGCGATTGGCCGGCGTCGACATGGAAAGCCCCGCACCGATCGAAGCGGCGATGCGTCGTTTCTCGCAACTGGTCGACGAATTGGAATCGCTGATATGATGAGAACCGGAGGTGCATCGCATGGAAGCCGGCCTTGTCCCGATCCGCACGGAAAAACGGCGTCCGGCCGTCCTTGAAAGTTTTGCACCGGGTACTGACAACGGCGTACAGGAGTTTCAGGTCAACGCTTTTCCGGACATGCCCCAAGGCGTTGCCAAGCCCGGGACACCTGCGGCGCAGGTCTTCCGTGATGCGGGCGGCTCATCTTGCCGGGCGGACGGAATCGGTTATACTGGAAACGCGATGAGACGGACATTTGTTCAGGTCTGCCTGCCGCACTCACTCGCTCCTAACTGTTGTTAGTATATGGATTTACGCATATTGTTCGAGCGGCAGGCGATTGTTCGCGGGAGGATTGCCATGCCACTAACGGTATACAATGGTTTCATGGCCGAAGTTGTTCGTCAATTGCCGGTCGGGTTGCATTGCCTGAGCCGCATTGCCTGAGTGCGACAATCCAATGCGACGGTCAGGCAAGAAAAAAGGCCGGTTTCTTGAAAATGTTGATAAATTTGAAAACAGGAGCCTTTCCGGCTGTTGTCAATCAAAAATAGGGGCGGTCGTTCCAAAAACGGGCCGGTTGACACCGTTTGCGGTCAAATCATTATGGAAAACCTTTTTGAAAGCAGCGATTCGGTGCGGACGACGAAGCCGCTCCAATACGCCGAACAAGTCGTCTTCGATCGCCCGCACCCGTTGGAACATGGCGGCATGCTCGCGGAAATCGTCGTCGTTTACGAAACCTATGGAACGCTCGACGAACGGCGCGACAACGCCGTGTTGATCTGTCATGCGCTCAGCGGCGATTCCCATGTCGCGGCCCATGACGCCGAGGACGACCCCGGTTGGTGGGAAATCATGGTCGGGCCGGGCAAACCGATCGACACGGACCGGTATTTCGTGATCTGTCCGAACTGCCTCGGCGGTTGCCGTGGGACGACCGGGCCCGACAGTATCGACCCGACGTCCGGGAAACGGTACGGCATGGCTTTTCCGAACATCACGATCGGCGACATCGTCGAGGTCCAAAGGATGCTGATCGATCATCTCGGAATCGACCGGTTGCTCGCCGTCGTCGGCGGTTCGCTCGGCGGTCTGATGACGCTCGAATGGTCGATCCGCTTTCCCGACCGGCTGTGCGGAGCCGTCCCGATCGCGACGGGACCGCATTTGACAAGCCAGGCGCTTGCTTTCGATATCGTCGCCCGCAACGCGATCATGAGCGATCCCCGGTTTGAAAACGGCCAATACCACGACAAGGGAGTCGCGCCCTCGACCGGCCTGGCGATCGCCCGGATGTTGGGGCACATCACCTACCTGTCGTTCGAATCGATGCGGAAAAAATTCGATGCCGACCGCAACTCGGGCCGCTCCCTCGATACGCGCTTCGAGACGAAATTTTCCGTCGGTTCCTACCTGGCCTACCAGGGCGACAAATTCGTCGAGCGTTTCGACGCCAACAGTTATTTGACGCTTTCCATGGCAATGGACCAGTACGATCTCGGCGCAACGAAAAAAGCGCTTGCCGGATCGATGCGACGTTCCATGTGCCGCTGGCTGGTCCTCAGTTACACGACCGACTGGTTGTTCCCCGCCTTCTTGTCCCGCGAACTGGTCGATGCGTTGCTCGACGGCGACAAACGGCTCTCCTATTGCAACGTCGAATGCGATTGCGGGCACGACGCATTCCTCCTGCCGAACAGTTTCGCGGTGTACGGGAAAATCATCAAGTATTTCCTGCGCAACCTCGCCGATGAATACATGTCGGGCGACCCGGCCGTCTCGGCTTCGGGAATCCGCCGGGAAGCGACGCTCCTCGCCACCTTGGAACAGGAGTTCGCCGCGAAACCGGAGCGAATCGATTACAAACGGATCATGGAGCTGATCCCGCCCGGGGCGAAAGTGCTCGACCTCGGATGCGGCAAAGGGGGACTTCTGGCCCGGCTGCGGTTGCGGGGACACAAGCGGGTCGTCGGCATCGAACAGGACGAAAAATACGTACTTCGCGCCGTCGGCCGGGGACTCGACGTCATCCAGGCCGACCTGAACCTCGGGCTTGCCAACTTTTTCGACAAGCAGTTCGATTTCGTCGTATTGTCGAAAACGCTCCAGACGGTTCTCGACGTCGAATTCATTCTCGACGAAATGCTCCGCGTGGGAACACGGTGCATCGTCAGCTTCCCGAATCTCGGGTACCGGGAACATCGCCGCCGCCTTTCCGAAGAGGGCCGGGCGCCGAGGGCCGATTTTCACAAGGAGCGGCTCTGGTATAATACGAAAGACGTGCGTTTTTTGACCATCGCCGATTTCGAGGAATTTTGCACCGAAAAAGGGTTGCGCATCCACCAGCGGATTTCGCTCGACACCGAAGCCGGGCATTCCGTCGAAAACGATCCGAACCTCAATGCCGATACCGCGATCATGGTGCTCAGCCGATAAACGGACTCGATCATGAAACACGTTGTTTTGCCCGTTCTTTTCCTCGCGGTCGTCCCGCCGTATGCTCAACCGTCGTTCGCCCAACCGTCGCATGTTCAACCGCTTCTTTTCGAGGCGGTCGACACGGAAGAACGTTCGACGGTCGGAACGCTCGAATCGCTTTCGGCGGCCGGCGCGACGTTGCGCAATGCCAACGGGGAACACGAGTTCGCACGCGAGCGTCTCGTGCGGCTCCGCAATGTGACGCCGATGGAGAACCCGACCGGGGATCCCGGGCAGACGGCTTCACGATTGCCGCGCGGATTCCAATTGCCGGACGCCTCGGAACCGGTGCGAAGGCCGGACGAACTTCTCCCGCCGTTGCTCGCACTGGTCGGCCTGGTCGACGGGAGCCGGGTCAGTGCCGTCCGCTATAACGCCGATTCGAAAAACGCGACCCTGGAACGGCCCGGCGAATCGGAAAAATGGACCGTGCCGACCGGTTCCGTCACCGATGTCCGTTTCAACGTTCCCGCGGACGATCTCCGGGAAATGATGGCCGCGAACGCCGACACGGCGACGTCATTCTCCTTGCGAAACGAAGAGAGCCGGATACGCCTGTTACGAACGAACGCCTCTGCCGACCGGCTCGTCATCGCCCGGGCCGACGCGTTGGACACGCACGCCGGGATCATTCTCTCGATCGACGATAAAACCGTGCTTTTCGAAACCGACGGCGAAAAATTGCCGATTCCCCGCGAAAAAATCAGCGCCGTCATTTATTTTCACGGTATTCAAACACCACGTGCTCCGGAAATCGCGGTCCTCCATGACCGAACCGGCAGCCGCCTGGCATTGACCGACGTGACGCTCGGCGACGACGGAACCTTGGCGTGGACCGCACTGTCCGGAGAAATCGCCGCGAAAACGCCGCTCTCTCTCGTAACGGAAATCGTTTTTCCGCAACGGAATCTCGTTCCGCTTGCCCGGCTGAAACCGTCTTCCGTCGAACGGACGGCCTTCTATTCGTGGAACGAGCCTCAAAACGCTTCGAACGGACCGCTCGAATCTTTCACGAAATGGACGGCGCCGCGCTGGAATGAAGAAAATGCCGGACAAAACAGCGGGTTAAACGTCGGGTTAAACGTCGGGGCCAACGAACCCGGAATCGCGAAAAAAACGGATGCACTCCGGGAATCGGCGGCGGCAACGGTACTGGGCGGGAAGGTTCAACTGGATGGGAACACCTATGCGGACGCCCTCGCCCTCCGGGCGAAAACCGTACTCGCGTACGATTTCCCGGAACCGTTCGAGCGGATGCGCGGCCTTGCGGGAATCGACGACCGCCTGCGGCCGGCAGGTCACGGGCGGCTTCAAATCCTCGGCGATCAAACGGTTTTGTTCGATGCGGTCCTCCGGGGGGATCGGGAAACCGTCCCGATCAATCTTTCCTTGAAAGGCGTCCGTCGACTGACGATCACGGTCGATTTTCCCGACGGGGTCGACAACGCCTGCCAAATCGTCCTCGCCGCGATGAAACTGTTCCGGTGAAACCGTTCAAATGAAAAACCGGTCCCAGGATACTGAAAACTCAGCCGGCTTCGGTATAAAAAACCGGAGATATGCTGGAAACGCGATGAAAACGGACATTCGGCCAAGTCCGCCGGCCACTCACATGCCCTCAACTTGTGTTAATGCAAGTATTTACACGAGTCGTTCGAGCGGCAGACGGTTATGCGTGGGATGGTTCGCGGGAGGATTATCATGCCGTTTACGGAATATCACCGTGCCTGTTTGTGAAGACGCCGAATCGCCCCTTCGGGGCAAAGAGGTTCGCAGGAGCCGCATTTCGTACATAAAGTGCGGTCGATCTCGTGCGTCCGGTACGGCGTTGAAGGAATCGCTCCGACGGCGCAACCGTGCGCACAGAGGGAACAGCCGTTACACTTTTCCCGGTCGATCGCGTATTCGATCATGGCCGGGCATTTCAGCGCGACGCAATGTCCTTGCAGGTGTCTCTCGTACTCGCCCCGAAAGTATTTGAGCGTCGAAAGGACCGGGTTCGGGGCCGTTTTGCCAAGTCCGCACAAGCTGCCCGCCTTGATGTCGAGCGCCAGCCGTTCGAGCCGTTCCAGATCCTGCGGCGTTCCCTTGCCGGCGCAAAGACCGTCCAGAATATCGAGCATCCGCCGGGTTCCGATGCGGCAAAAAGTGCATTTTCCGCACGATTGTTCCTGCGTGAACGCGAGAAAATACCGGGCGATATCGACCATGCAGTCGTCTTCGTCCAGCACGACCAGGCCGCCGGAGCCCATGATCGCGCCGACCGCCGAGAGCGATTCGAAATCGATCGGCGTATCGGCGAGTTCCGCCGGAACACACCCTCCCGAGGGGCCGCCAATCTGGACCGCCTTGAATCGTTTCGGCACGCCCTTGTCCTGGGGACGAACGGGGATTCCGCCTCCGATTTCCTCGACGATCGTACGGATCGTGATCCCCATGGGGACTTCGATCAGGCCGCCGCGTTTGATTTTGCCGGCAAGGGCGAAGACTTTCGTCCCGCGACTTTTCGGTGTCCCATGTTCGACGAACGCCCCGACGCCGTACCGCATTATGTAGGGAATGAACGCGTAGGTTTCGACGTTGTTCACGAGCGTCGGCTGACCGTACAAGCCCGACACCGCCGGAAAGGGAGGACGCAACCGGGGCATTCCGCGGCGTCCCTCCATTGATTCGAGCAGCGCGGTTTCCTCCCCGCAGACGAACGCCCCGGCGCCTTCCTTGACGGCGAGCCGAAACGAAAACCCGCTGCCGAGAATGTCCGTTCCGAGCAATCCCCGTTGTTCGCATGTTTCGATCGCGCGCCGGATACGCTGCACGGCGAGCGGGTATTCGGCACGAATATAGAGGAATCCTTGTGCGGCCCCGACGGCGTAGGCGGCAACGGTCATCCCTTCGATGATCCGGAAGGGAAACGATTCAAGCAGCATCCGGTCCATGAAGGCGCCCGGGTCGCCCTCGTCGCCGTTACACACGACGTATTTTGTCTCACCGGCGGCTTTCCGGACGGCGGCCCATTTGCGAAAGGTCGGAAAGCCCGCGCCGCCGCGACCGCGCAGCCCCGATTGTTCGAGTGTGTCGAGGATCGTTTCCGGCGTCGTACGTTCCGTCAGCAACCGTTCCAAGGCGACGAAGGCCCCGTGACGGCGGCAATCGTCCAAGTCGGTCGGGACCAATTCCCCGCAGTGTTCCATCGTCAAATGGCGCTGCTGGTCGAGAAAGGTACACATCGGCGCAGCAGTACGCTCGATGCGCTTCTCCGACGGATCGGAATGTTCGTTCGACCATATCCGCTGGAGCATGTTCCAGAAGCCGTGTCGGAGCCGGTGCCGCAAATCCGGTGAATGGTGGTGAAACAGGATTTCCCGGACATCCTCCGGTCGCACCTTGGCGTAGAACGTGGAAATCCCTTTTTTCGAAACGGTTTCGAGCAGCGGCGTTTGATGGCACATCCCGACGCAACCGACGGGTTCGACGCGGACCGGCAGGGCGTATCGCGCAATCAGGCGCACCAGTTCCTCATGGACCTTGGCACTGCCCTGCGCCTGGCAGCAGGAGCCGAGACCGATCCGGACGAGGATGATTTCCGTTCCCTTCGTCCCGGGACCGTCGGCGGTATGCTGCGTCGATTCGTCGGCATGTTCGAGGAAATCGTCGATCACGTCCGGGATCATGGACGCGTTCAAGTGTCCGTAAGTCAGGTGATCGATCTGGACGACCGGAGCGAGCGTGCAGCAACCGAGGCAGGCGACCTTCTGGATGGTGAATTTTCCCGCCGGGTCCGTGTCGCCGTTCGCGGGTATCCGCAAATGCTGCCGGAACGCTTCGAGAACCCGGTCGGCCCCCTTGACATGGCAGGCGGTTCCCGTGCAGACATGGATCATGTGTTCGCCGACCGGCTCTTGGCGAAACTGGTCGTAAAACGTGGCGACGCCGACCAGGTCGGCCGGGGTGATTTCGGTACGACGGCATAATTCTTCCAGTACCTTGCGCGGCAAATAGCGGTATTCCCGTTGAATTGCCTGGAGGAGCGGAATCAACGCCCCCTTGTCCGTTCCGTGAGTCGCGAGAAGTGTGTCGATCATCCGAAAATCGTGTGCGGTTATACTGGAAACCACGCAGGGGCCTTGTCGTTAGGAACAACAGCGACCGGCTTTTCCCTCGCGAACGCTTCGGGCTCTGAAATAACGTAACAAAGCCCTAGCGCCGACCGCCCTGCCGGAATTGCTGACCACCGGTTCCCCCGGGGCGAAATTGCTGTTGC
>DOMV01000280.1:2177-3139 GCA_003509805.1 Planctomycetaceae bacterium | reverse complement strand
GAGCCGACGATTTTCGATGTGTCCCAGGTGCCGTTGATTTTCGCGTTGTGCGAAATCCTGCCGTTCGATTGAACGCGGAGCAACTGGAAATTTTTCGGGTCAACGAAATCAAGCACGATGCCCGGCGAGCAATCCCCCCGGGTCGGTCGAACGACAAACGGCGGCATTTTTCCTTTCGCATTGTAAACCAGCATGGCGACGCCCGAGCGGCTCGGGTCCTCCGGCGCGACCCGGGCGAGGAAAGCCTCGTCCGTGAACTGCCATTCGCGGAATACGTATTCCCAATCGAGCGGATTTTTTTGCAGCCAGCGCCCGATTTCTTCAACCGTGAGCGGCTTCGCGGCGAAGGCTTTCGCGAATGCGTCATAAAAGGTTTCCCGGGTCGCCCGCACGTTTTTTTTGTCAATCAGGCGGGGATCGCCGCTCATTTCGACGAGCACGACGACCAACGCGTCGCGGCGCTCGCGGAACAGGTATTTCCCGAGCGTCCAGTAGAGCGTATACGCTTTGTCGATGGCCGAGCCGCGATCCTTTTCCTCGGCTTTTCGATAATCGTACTTTTCGTCGATATACGGCTGGATGAAGGTGAAATCGATGACCGTTTCCGATGCGGCGGTCGACGGGGCCGGTTTTTTTCGACGCGGCCTTTTTTCTGTTCGGTTTCCCCGGCATCCGCAGTCGCGGCGGGGGGCACGCCCTGTTTCGCTTTGATCCAGTCGCGGAAATCAAGCAGAACGGGAATCGCGTTTTCCGCGTATTTCCTGCGCGTGAACGGCGGCATGCCGTCGAGTCGTAATTGTTTTCCGTTCCACGAATGATCCTCGAAATGCTTGGCGAAACACTCCTGGAACCAATCCGGGTAGGCACGGAACGCGCCGGGGAAATACTTGTCGTGGTAGGCGTGTGTCGCCTCGTGCAACAGGGTCGATCGCGTGGACAGCAGGTTGGCGCTCCGGTAGGTG
>DOMV01000280.1:0-2115 GCA_003509805.1 Planctomycetaceae bacterium | reverse complement strand
CGGTCGTTCATCATGTAAATCCGAATTTTATCTTTCGGATCGCTTTTCGCCGGGTTCGCGGTTTCGGTGGCGGCCTTTTTCTTGTCCGCCTTTTTTTTACCTCCTGCTTTTTCCGTCTCATCCGCCGCATCGGAGCCGAGTATTTTTGATTTTTGTTGCGCAATCGGCTCGCCGAAATATCGGTCCATCACGGCATGGTACTGTTCGAGCATCGCTCCGATTTCCTCGGGCGCCGGTCGCCGGTGCCTCCAAGGCAGCTNNAATAATGGTCGGTTTCGACGCTCCCGGTCCGGGCGTCGAGCATTTCGAATGCTCCGTCATTTTTCGGATCCGTCTGGGAAAAGGCCGTGACGATTCCCACGATCGAAAAGAGAATCACTTGGTACACAAAGTGGATCGAAATTCGCATCGGTAAATAGACGTCCAGGCAAAAAGGTGAGGGGCAACCCACGGAAACCACGGTGCCAAGAGCAAAAAACCGGGGATCGCCACCACATTTCTTACCAAATCGCAAAAAAAGAGTTCGAGGGTTGGATTTCGGCACCCCGTCCTCCGATTCTACTTCGGAACGAATCGCGGATCAACCCGAAGCCGGGATGAGCGGATTGCATTTGGCGAACGCGGCGAGTAGAATCTCCCGTAAAGGCTCTCGGGGATATGTTGCCCCTCCCTCATTTCCATTCCCACGTTCAACCCGAAAAAACCATGCCGAGAATCGCCCTCCTCTGCGTCGCCTACGTATTGGGATGCCAAACCGTTTTTGCTGCGCCCCCGCTTCCGCCGGAAGCCTATCGACCGGTGATCGCCTGCGAGGATTTTCTCGAATCGCTCGGGCTCGCCGCCTCACCTTTTGACGCCTATCTCTCCGAAGGCCGCTTCGCCGGGGCTGGTACGAAATATCCACCGGAATTCTTTTTCGATCTCGGCATCCGGTATTACCGTACCGGTCTCCGGCATGACCTCACCCACGACGACCAGCCGGCAAAGGTTCACGAATGGCGCAGAAAAACGGGGGCCAGACCGATGCTCCTCGTCGATCCCCGCAAATCGTTCACCCTGAAGGACGACGGACGAAACATCCCGGAAGACGGGGATTTCAGCCGCCTCATCGACGATTTGAAACGCTACCGTTCGGACGATGTCGCCCTTGTGGAAGCCCCCAACGAACTAAACAACAAGTTCCCGCCGCAGGAACTCAACCTCGAATATAAGGGGCTGATCGACGAAGCGGCGGGGACTCTCTACCAGCGCGACCTGGCGGCGGCGTTGAAATCCGATCCGGCGACCGCGAGAATCCCGCTGGTCAATTATACGGCCATTTTCACCGACTACACCGAGGCCAAGCCGTGCGACGCCTTCGATTTCAACAACATGCACTCCTACCAGGGTGAGGGCGTGCCGTCCTCCTCGCTGATGATGAACATCACCCGTTCGAACAACATCCTGCCGGTCGGGGCGACCACCAAACCCTTCATGCCCACCGAATGCGGTTACAACGTCGAGGAGGATAAGACAAACCAGCAGGGATACCGGGGAACGCTGTGCGCCCAAGCGTACAACATCCCCATGCTGTACGCCGAATACAAACGTTGCGGCGTCCGTCGCACCTTTCTCTTCGCACTGCACAACGCCGACGGATACGGGCTGCTGGAAAGCGACCAGGAAACGAAACGCCCGAGTTGGTATGCGGTGAAATCCTTCGTCGCGCTTTTCAAGGACGCCACATGGAACGGGGAAAAAATGGAATGGGTCCCGCCGACTGCGACCCCGGCCCCGCTCCGGGCGCTGCCGTTTGAAATTCGCAGCGCTCCGCCCACCGTCCACACGCTCCTGCTGCGTCATTCCTCCGGGGATTTTTTCGTCCTCGTGTGGAATGAGATTCCCAATCTGCAAAATGGCCGGAACCTGGACAATCCGCCGGTCGGCGCCGTCCTCGCGTTCGACCCCGCCTACGTTGTGGAGGCCGTGGGGCATTGGCGGCAGGGCGATTTGCCGGAAAACCCCTATGCATCGGAAGCAGGCGTCCGCGCCGCCGAATTCAAGGAACAACCGCTTCCCGCGATCGGCACCGGGGGAGAAATGCCGCTCGACATTCCCTCGCGCGTCGTCGTGCTG
>DOMV01000309.1 GCA_003509805.1 Planctomycetaceae bacterium | reverse complement strand
AAAGCGTCAGGGCGACGTAAGGTTCTGACTGCCCAACAAAAATTGTAACTGTACATACTGAAACCCGTCGCCGCGCGATGAACGTCCCAATCCTTCGAAAAACAATACGACTTCCGAACCTTGCGACTGCAACGGTTCCGGTCCGTGCCATTGTGTCGTTCGACGAAAGACGTGTTGATCCTCCGGCTGCATTTCGATTGTTCCAAAGCAAGCGAAACTTGCTCTTCCGTGCCAAACACCCGTCGATAATCTATTTTCGTTACGCGACCTTTTTCCCGCGTCTTGTGAACCGTCGCGTAGACCAAGTCTTTTTTCAGACGATAAACCGGCCCCATCGGTCGTCCGGGCCGTCCCGTGCGTTTCGGCGTCCGGCTTGTACTCGTCGCTCGTGATCAGTCGCGGACACCGGAAATTCAAGCGCCGAGCCGTTTTTTGCACCAACAATTCCGTATTCGCTTCCGTTCGCTTGCCATTGACGACTTGCAAAACGAGCTTGTGCTCGGCGTCCAACGCGACGTGATCCCAGTTGTCGCCGCAACGCAAATCAGCCGGATTGTTTTCGTCGCAGTTTTTTTGTTTCTTTTTCACGAAGTCCCACTTCTCGTCGAGTTGCATTTCGTTTGTGTCGGGGGGAAAACTCCACCAACTCGTCATGGAGTTTTTCGGCATGCTCCCCCGCCAGTTTTGTGTAACGACAAACGGTGTCGTGATCGACTTTCACGAGGCGTCCCGTTTTCCGCATCCCGTTTCCCTCGTCGACATGTTCGAGGATGGAAACGACGGTTTCCTCCGGCAACCGCGAATCGAAGAAAATCGTGCCGCGACGCTCGGAGAATTTGTCTTTGCAAACGAGGCAGTACAGCAATCGTTTCGACTTGTTCGGCCCGTACATGGCTCGGACTCGGATGTTTTTTTCACCCCGAACGCCGTGTTTGGGGCAGTTTTTATTCTGGCAGCAAAACTTATCGAGATCGTCCATGATCGTTTCCTTGATATCCAAGTATCGTCCACTCAACTACTTGCGGATCGGAAACGAATCATAGGAAATCCAACAAGTCTTGTCAACACTAATCGGTCACAAGGAAACTTTGCCGGACCGGTGAAATATACCGGAAACGCGGTGAAAACGGACATTCGCGGCGCGATTTTGGCAGGGCACACTTGGACGCGCGGGGCTTGCCCGGTCGCGGGGTTGGCTGTAGAATAAGTCGCACGGTTTCCTGTGTGCCGGTATCGAGGCCCGAAAGTCGCGCAGCAGGATCGATTCACGGAAACGTCGATGGTCTTCAGTATAACGTCCAACACGCGAGATCGCATCATGCCCCAAAAACCGAAAGACGTAGCGGCGAATGACACCACGGAAAAGACCGGTCGACCGGTTGCCGAACAAACCGCGCCGGAGGTTCCGCCGAATTTTTTCACCGATTTTGATCTTCACCTGTTCAACGAAGGAACGCATTGGCGCAGCTATGAAAAGATGGGGGCGCACCTTCGCGAGTGCAACGGGGTCAAAGGCGTCAACTTCGCCGTCTGGGCGCCGAACGCCTCGCACGTAAGCGTGATCGGCGATTTCAACGGTTGGGACGGCCAAAAACACGCGATGCGAAAACTGATCCCCTCGGGCATCTGGGAGCTGTTCATTCCGGGTCTCGGCGAAGGAACGAAATACAAATTCCGGATTCACAGCGACGAAGGGGTTTGCGAAAAAGCCGATCCGGTCGGATTTTATGCCGAAATGCCGCCCCGTACCGCCTCGGTCGTTTTCGATGTCGACAAGTACGCGTGGAACGATCACGAGTGGTTGAAAAAGCGGGAACAGTTCAATTGGCTTACCGCCCCGATTTCCATTTACGAAGTTCACCTCGGAAGTTGGCGCCGCCCCGGCGATAAACCGCAAGGCTGGCTTACCTATAAAGATACGGCGGATCGGCTCGTCGAATACGTCAAGGAGATGGGGTATACCCATATCGAGTTGCTGCCGGTTGCCGAGCACCCGTTGACCGCCAGTTGGGGATACCAGATCGTCGGCTACTTTGCGATCACCTCGCGTTACGGCACCCCGGACGAATTCAAATACCTGGTCGATCTGTGCCACCAAAACGGGATCGGCGTGATCGTCGATTGGGTGCCCGCCCATTTCCCGCGCGACGGGCACGGCCTGCGACGGTTCGACGGGACCGCCTTGTACGAGCACCAGGACCCGCGGCAGGGCGAACACCGCGATTGGGGAACGCTTATCCCGAACTACGGACGGAACGAGGTTCGCAACTTCCTCATTTCGAACGCGGTTTTCCTGCTGGACAAATACCACGTCGACGGTCTCCGGGTCGACGCGGTCGCCTCGATGCTCTACCTGGATTACAGCCGCAACGAGGGGGATTGGATTCCGAACGAATACGGCGGTCGTGAAAACATCAAGGCGATCGAGTTCCTCAAGCAGATGAACGAACAGGTTCACCTCCAGTTCCCGAACGTCCTGACGATCGCGGAGGAATCGACCGCGTGGCCCGGTGTTTCCCGGCCGACCTACGCCGGCGGACTCGGTTTTTCGATGAAATGGAACATGGGCTGGATGAACGACACGCTCCGTTACATGCGTCACGACCCGGTCCACCGCAAATACCACCACGACGAACTGACCTTCTCGCTCATTTACGCCTTCCATGAGAATTTCATCCTGCCCATTTCGCACGATGAAGTCGTACACGGGAAAGGTTCGATCATGTCCCAGGTGCCCGGCGATCTCTGGCAGAAATTCGCGAACGCCCGGCTGCTTTACAGCTACATGTGGACGCATCCCGGGAAAAAGCTGCAATTCATGGGCTGCGAGTTCGGCCAGTGGAACGAATGGGATTTCGACGAAAGCCTCCAATGGCATTTGCTTCAATGGGAATCGCACCAGGGATTGCAGCGCTGCATCGCCGATTTGAACAGGATGTACATAGCCGAACCCGCTTTGCACGAACATGATTTCGACGGCCGCGGATTCGAGTGGATCGACTGCCATAATTGGGAGAACAGCATCTTCGCCTATGTGCGCAAGGCAAAGGATTGGCGTGATTTCCTCGTCGTTCTGTGCAATTTCACGCCGGTTCCGCGGCGCATGCGACTCGGCATCTTCAAGAATGCCTGGTATCAGGAGATTTTCAGCAGCGACAGCGCCCTTTACGGAGGATGTAATACCGGCAACGGTCCCGGCATTCAAACAGAAGAAATCCCTTCGCATGGACACCCGTATTCCTTCGATGTCTATTTTCCGCCGCTGGGGGTGAGCGTCCTCAAACCGGCATGTCGTTCCTGACGCTTTCCGGGCAGTGTTTGTCGACAACGTATACGGGAAACGCGATGACAACGAACATTTGGTCACGTCTGCCTGCCGCACTCACTCGACCCTAACTGCTGTTTGTGTAACGACATAAACGGATCGTGCGCGGGAGGATTATCAGGCCGTTTACGGTATAACAGGCTTCGACAAGGGTTCGGTCGGGTAGTGGAAAACTTATGGAACGATACCTGATCACCGGGGCGGCCGGGTTTGTGGGACGGCATTTTTTGGAATACCTCGCAACCGTCGAACGGGATGCGGTCGTTCTGGGGCTTGATCTCCATCTGCCTGAAAAAAGGGCGTTTGCGCCCGGGGTGGATGCCCTTGATCTCCGTTTCGTCGCAGTCGACCTGATTGATTCCGAGTCGGTGTTCCGGATGATCGAGGATTTTCGTCCTACCCGGGTGCTCCATCTCGCCTCCTTGAGCAGTGTCGCTTACAGTTGGCGGCATCCGAGCGCCTGCCTGTTGAACAATACGAACATTTTCCTGAACGTGATCGAGTCGATTCGCAAACTCGATATCCCATGCCGTATTCTTTCCGTCGGCTCCTCCGAGGAGTACGGCGACATTCCTTCCGAAGAAATGCCGCTCCGGGAAAATCGACCGCTCGATCCGATCAGCCCGTACGCCGTTGCGCGGGTGTCGCAGGAAATGCTTTCCCGCGTTTACGTCGTGGGTTACGGACTCGATGTCGTCCTGACCCGTTCGTTCAATCATGTCGGGCCGCACCAGAGCAGCCGTTTCGTCGTCGCGTCTTTCGTCGAGCAGATTATCGACCGGAAACTGCGAAGCGCATTGGACGACGTGGGCGTCCCGGCGGTGTTGCGGACCGGGAACCTCGAAATCGTTCGTGATTTTTCCGATGTCCGCGACGTCGTCCGCGCCTACCATGCCCTATTTCAGGACGGTCGAAAAGGAGAAGTTTACAATGTCTGTTCGGGGATCGGCCGGTCGCTCCGTACGGTCGTCGACATCATCGCCGCATTTCTGGATATCGCGATCCGGATCGAAATCGATCCCGCCCTGATCCGCCCGGCGGATAACGCGGTCGTCATCGGCTGCAACGAAAAAATCCGCGACCATACCGGTTGGATCCCCGAAATCCCGCTTGAAAAAACCTTGGCGGATATGGTACTCGCCGCCAGGTAAGCCGAAAGCCCGGCGCGTCGCCGTTTGGTTTTGTGTAACGACCCGTTAATCCGGAATCATCATGGATAAAACATCGAAAATCTTCGTTGCCGGACACCAGGGATTGGTTGGCTCGGCGATTGTGCGGCGGCTGCGCCGGCAAGGATATGAAAATCTTCTCTTGCGGAACCGTTCGGAGCTCGACTTGGTTTCCCAGGCGGCGGTCGAGATTTTTTTTCGCACGGAAAAGCCGGATTACGTGTTTCTCGCGGCCGCCAAGGTCGGCGGCATCCTTGCGAACGACACGTACAGGGCCGAATTCATGTACGTCAATTTGATGATCGCGGCCAACGTCATCGACGCGGCATATCGTCACGGGACGCGCAAACTGCTCAACCTGGGTTCGTCCTGCATTTACCCGAAGGCGGCGCCGCAGCCGATCCCCGAAACCGCGCTGTTGACGAGCCCGCTGGAAACGACGAACGAACCGTACGCCCTCGCGAAAATCGCCGCTCTGAAAATGTGCCGCTACTACAACGAGCAATTCGGGAGCGATTTTCTTTCGGTCATGCCGACCAATCTCTACGGCGAGGGGGACAACTTCGACCTGTTCAATTCGCACGTCCTGCCGGCGCTGCTGCGCAAGTTTTACTTGGGTGAACGGCTCGCGGCAGGCGATTGGGCGGCGATTCGCGCGAATCTGGCCCGGCATCGGGATACGGAATCGGCAGCCGGAAAAACGGAGGCGGAATTGACGGACTTTCTGGATCAACAAGGAGTTGCGGCAAATGCGATCACGTTGTGGGGCAGCGGCGAGCCGTATCGGGAATTTCTCCATGTCGACGATTTGGCCCGGGCGTGCGTTTTTCTCATGGAACGGTATTCGGCCCATGAACTCGGTGAATGCGTAAACGTGGGAACCGGGGCCGATTTGACGATTCGCGAACTGGCCGAAACGGTTCGGGCGACCGTCGGATTCCCCGGCGATATTTGCTGGGATCGGACGAAGCCGGACGGAACCCCGCGCAAACGGCTCAATGTGGCCCGGATCCGTCAACTCGGCTGGGAACCGCATATCCCGTTGGCGGAAGGAATCCGCCGCACATTCGAGTGGTATCGGGGCGGCGCGTAAAAAACGAGAGTCGGTCCTGTGTTCCCGAGAGTGGACGTGGGCACGTCGGCACATCCGGCGAAAACCCCGGAGGCAATCCTCCCGCGCACCATCGCCTGCCGCTCGAACGATCCGTTTAAGCACCTTGTCTGGACAAACGTTAAATGCGAGTGCGTGCGGCAGGTAGACTTGACCGAATGTCCGTTTTCATCGCTTTTCCAGTATATGTCCCGTTGCGGCCGAATCGAGAAAGGCGGAAAGCCGACGGCAGCGGGCTGGATGGCGCAGTTTTCGAACCGCTTTGGCTTCGATCTGCCGGATACGTTCCCGGGTCACCGAAAACTTCCGGCCGATTTCCTCCAGCGTGTACGTACAGCCGTCCTCAAGGCCGTACCGGAGCCGGATGATTTCGCGTTCCCGGGAGGTGAGCGCCCCCAGTGCGTCGTCGAGGCTTTTTTTCAAGGCGCTGTGATACAATCGTGCCATCGGCGCATGTTGCCGCGGATCTTCGACAAAATCGCCGAATGATCCCTCCTCCCGTTCGCCGACCGGGGTGTCCAACGATAGGGGCTGGCGGGTTGCGCGGAGAACATTCCGGACTTCTTCCACGCCGATACCGGAATCGTCGGCTATTTCCTCGGGACTCGGTTCCATTCCGTATTGCCGCTCCAGACGGTCGTACGTCGCGCGAAGCCGGCTCAAGGTATCGAGCATGTGGACGGGAATCCGGATGGTCCGCCCATGATCGGCGATCGCACGGGTAATCGCCTGACGTATCCACCAGGTCGCATAGGTGGAAAACTTGCATCCTTTGCCGACCTCGAAACGATCGACCGCCTTCATCAGGCCGGTGTTTCCCTCTTGGATCAAGTCGAGAAAGCCCAGGCCGCGATGACGGTATTTTTTGGCGATTGAAACGACCAGGCGGAGATTGCGGGCCGCGAAAGCGCGTCTGAGCATTTCATATCGGGAACGTAATCGCTCAATCGCGGCAAGTCGGCGACGCAGTGATCGCGGGGTTTCCAAGGTCGCCCGCACCAAGCGACGCCGTTTCCGGCAAAGTCGTTCGTCGGCTGCCCGGCGGGCCGCACCCGTTTTTCCGGAGCCGGTTTTTGGAGAGCCGTTTTTGCCGGATTCGTGTGGGCGGCTGCTCAACCGGGCATCCACTTCATGCGTCCAAGCGGCGACGCGTTTGAGGTATTCCACCGAATTTTCCAGCAACGGGAATCGGATTCCCGTCTCCCGGATCAAGCGCACGGCGCGTAAACGGCGCTCGGCAAGACGCCGGCGCAGAACGGAACGTTCTTCCCGCGAGGTTCGAGGAGAAACCGATTTTTTGAAATCGGCCCGATCGGCATCAAGCATTTTTCGAAGCGTCGGAAGATGGATGGAAATGATTTTCGCGATACGCTCTTTGCCCGGGAGGTCCGTTACGGAAAGATCGACCGTCCGGTCGAGTCGCCGTTCCCTGGACACCGCTTTTTCCAGGAATCGGACCGCAATCCGTATCACATGGTCGGTTCCGATCGTTTTTTCGATCAGTTTATCGCGATACCACTGCACCTTCGAAGAAAGCCTGGCTTCCTCTTCCGGCGTGAGAAGCGGAATATCGGCCATCTGGAGCAAGTAAACCCGAACGGGGTCGCTCAAATCAAAGCCGCTGTTTTCAAAGCCGTTGTTCTCAAAGTCGTTGTTCTCAAAGTCACAGTTTTCAAAGTCGCCTTTTTCAATACCGTCTTTTTCAAACCGTTCCACCTCATCCCGGGGAACGCCGGAACATACCGCAAATTCCCCGTTCGCCCGGTCTCCATCGACAACGCCTCCACCTTCGCGAAAGGAAAATTTCGCCCGGCGTCGTTTCGCTTCCGGGAAAAAAAGGTCCCTTCCAGGCAAAAAACCGGGATATCCCGAGGAGGTGACCCTATCCGCATTTGTCAATCCCACCCCCCCTGTTTCCTGCTTTTTCAAAGCAAGCAAGGTTGCAAGATGATTTTCAAAATGGGCGAGTTGAATCATCATCATAATCACTGGGCGAGATTCCGGCTCATCTCGATTCCATCGGAGTTCTCTCTTATCCAAACGTATTGACTACAAAACAACATTTACAGCATTTTCTGTGCCAATTCTCCAAATCGTAAATATTTTCGTAAACTCCTTATAAATAACGATGTTTCGTCAAACCGGATCATGTCGATCGCGTCATTAAAATAGTGATGTATAAAAACAAGGCATTCATTTTGCCCACAAAAAAGAAAGTGCTTCAAAATAATACACTCCCTGCGTCACTCCTGTACTTCACCTGCGTCACGAGACATGATATCGGGACATTATTGGTTCATTTTGACAAATTGAAGAGATTTATGGTTGCAAATCGACCATGTGATGGATTACAATGCTGAGTTGTTTTTTGATAAACCGAGCATGACCGAAATTTGCCGAAGCCGTATGAGGGCTGCCCCGGGCATCGGCGCACAAGCGTCCGTAAGAGTAAAAAATGAGTGAAACCACCTATTCCTTAATGTCCCCGGAGGAAATCAGGCCGCTGGCGGCAAAGGCCAAGGAACTCACCGACGAATTGGATCGTATTCTCCTGGGTCGCAGTGAACTGCACCGTATGGTCGCCATCGCGATCCTCAGCCGGGGGCATGTGCTGCTCGAAGGGGTTCCCGGCGTCGGAAAAACCGCGTTAATCAAGGCGTTAGGCGATTTGCTCGGCCTTTCGTTCAACCGGGTCCAGTTCACGCCGGACCTGATGCCCGGCGACATTTTGGGAACGAACATTTTGCAGGAATCGCCCGGCGGCGGACGGCAAATGGTCTTCCAGGCGGGCCCGATCTTCTCCAATATCCTCCTGGCCGATGAAATCAACCGGGCTTCCCCCAAAACCCAGTCGGCGCTGTTGGAGGCGATGCAGGAACGTTGTGTGACGCTGTTGGGACAGACACGGCCTCTTCCCGACCCGTTTTTCGTGCTCGCCTCGCAAAACCCGATCGAGCTGGAGGGCACGTATCCGCTTCCGGAGGCCCAGCTCGACCGTTTCATGTTCAAACTGCACGTCGATATGCCGGAAACTTCGGTCTTGCAAGAGATTATCACGACGCGACGACATGGAAAACCTCCGGAAAGCCGAGGCATCTTCGACCATGAAACGCTCATGGAAACCTTTACGGCCCTTGCGAGAATCTTCCTGCCGACGGCGGTTGCCGCGTACATTGCCCGCCTGGTCGGTGCGACGCATCCCACTTCCCCGGAAGCGCCGCCCGAAGTACGGGATTACGTGACGTTCGGCGCTTCGCCGCGCGCCGCGATCG
>DOMV01000416.1:1044-2783 GCA_003509805.1 Planctomycetaceae bacterium | reverse complement strand
GTATTCATGGAGATACCGAGTCGACCGACGATTTCCCCGGCCGAGTATCCGGCAAGCCGCAATTTCAAAACGGCGGAATCCGTTTCGTCGAGCATGGAGAAAAATCGTGCGAACAACACGGACTCGTCGATGCAGGCCAGGTCGCCTTTGGCATCGAGTTCGACGGCATCCTCGGTCGGCGATTGAAATGAAATGCAGCCTATGCGATTCACGGTGATCGCATTATTGAGGCGTCGTTGTTCCAGGACGCGGTTGCAGGCTTTTTGATTGGCGACCGTCGTGATAAAGCTGATTTCAGACTTGCCGAAGGACGGATCGTATTCGTTTTGCCGCTCAAGAATTCCGAGCAGGACATCCTGTACGAAATCCTCGAAATCGGGATGCGATTCGTTGCAGTGTTTTTTGACGGCGTGGTGAGCGATTTCCTGCATTCGCTCCAGCGGGATCAGGGTGGTTTGTGGCATGGTATCGATTTGGTTGGTGCGCAACGGTAGCGCAGATGTGGTCAAAGGGAGTTTTGAAGATTGGAAGAGGTGCCCCGTTTATCGTCCGGAATCACGACGCCGAAAGGGAGACTAACGCACGAGTTTAATGGGCAATAATTGTCCGAATAAAGTCGTGACGGTTTCGTTTTGCCCTTCGGATTTCTCCGGTTCCCGGTAGACGGGGCGTTCGGAGAAAAATTTCCGAATACGTTTGCATTGCCAGGCCCGTATCGTTTTTTCGTTCAGCCGGGTATTGTCGACGCCCGGCAAAAGCTGTTTTGGGAGCGGCAGACCACCGATTTCCGGATGCGTCGCGGCGAGGATCGCCCGCTGCGCGAGAAACGGAATTTCGAGGATCGGGCTGCGTCCCTCGACGGATCGAACGGCCTTGAACAGCGTCCTTGCGGCATATCGTGCGGCGAGCGGTTTTTTGATACCGTTGATCGCTTCCTGCATCACGACAAGGATTTCCGAAACGTAATCGAGCATCTTGTAGTAGGACGGCTGGTTCGCACATTGTTTCGCAAAGGCGATTCCGAAATGGAAAATACGAACGTCGATACGGTGTGCCTGGAGAATTCTCAGGGCGACCGAGGCAAGGTCGCAGGAACATCGGATCAAATCGTTTCGGGACGAATTCGTTTTGATCAGGGCGCAAAGCAGTTCGTCGGGAACCGTCCAGGCGTCCCATGCCGACTGAGCATCCTTGTAATGATTGGCCGCCTGCAGGATCGATTTTTTGGGCGAGAAAGGAACGATCTCCTCCCGGACCCACGGTTTTAATCTGTCGTGTTTTATGGTAGTCATGTCGTGTTCTCCAAAAAGTGGGAGATTTGAAAAGTCCCGTTTATCGTCCGGGACGACGACGCCGACTATGCCGATCGGGACCGTGGATATTCAGACCGCCTCTCACGGTTAGGCGGCGACCGTAGTTTTACGAGTTGAGGATTTCGGTGACGGCGAGCGTTCCCGCACGGAATCCTTCAAGGAAAAATTCCTTCGCGTAGTCGAGAACGACTGCCGGGGTATCGGGATAAACGGGGCCGTCGAGGATGACCGTGCCTTCGTGCATGGTGAGATAATCCTTCCACGCCCGTTCGCCGAGCGACTCTTCGGTGATGGCGTCCAGCGCCGGGACGCCGATCGGCGGACACATGATCATCCGGGCGCTGAAGCCGAGTTGAAACAGTTCGTTCGCCCGGCGGCGGACTTCAGCGTTCGGCAGCATGAAGACACGGACGAATCCGACCTTCG
>DOMV01000416.1:572-1023 GCA_003509805.1 Planctomycetaceae bacterium | reverse complement strand
TTTTGTCGATGGTGGTGTTTTGAGTGGACATGGTAATCAGGCTTTCTGGTTTAAATGGTTATTGATTCGATAATGTGGGACGGGGAGATGGGCGTTGAAAACAGCGTCCCGTATGCGTCCGGGACCACGACGGGAGGATCAGTTCCGAGGCGGCAAGCTGCCGAAGAAGACCGTTGCGACGAGGCTTTCGGGATAGCCGAGTTCCTTGATCGCAACGAGGCGGTGCAGGCCGTCGACCAATCCTTCGGACTCCGTCGCGGCCATCGTGCCGACGGTTTGAAGGACGACGTCCTCAATGCTGCGTGTCAGGGCCTCGACGTTCGCGTCGTGAACGGGCCGATTGACGCCGGCCAGACCGAGCAGGAAATCGACGGCCGTTTCGTCAAGGATCAGGTTGACCGCCGTCGGCGTCTCGGCCTTGAGCAGTGCGGCGAGTTCGGAAGCACTGTAG
>DOMV01000416.1:0-539 GCA_003509805.1 Planctomycetaceae bacterium | reverse complement strand
GGCGGATTTTTCGATGACGAAGCGGATGGGATCGAAGTTTTTTCGGGCGGCATCAAGGCGATGCGAACCGCTGAGGATTTTTCCATCCGGGCTCATGACGACCGGCGGATACTCGCGGGACGGCTTGACGGTCACCGGGGTCGCGGGCCGGGCGATCCGGAAAACATCCCGGAGCGAAACGCCACTCAGCTTGGCGATGGTCGCCGGGCCGAAAAGATCGGTTTCGAGAAGTTGCCTGACGTGTTGAATCTGGGCGAAAGAAGGAAGCGAGGCCATAAGATGGCTCCTTTCAGAATGAGGGTGAATTTCGCGGTTCAAGGCGGTTGTCGGTCGGGCTTCGTTTGCCCGTCGCACACGCCTTTACACCCTCCGGGAAATATGCATGAAAAGCCGAGAATAAAATCTGCATATTTCACAACACATTGACTTCAAAGAAGATAAGTCATGCAAGAAAACGAATATGCAGATGCAGAAAAAGCCGACAACTGCATATTGCCTATTTTGACAGGGATGTTCGCGATCGGGTAGGAGGCGGGATT
>DOMV01000428.1:14011-14866 GCA_003509805.1 Planctomycetaceae bacterium | reverse complement strand
CGCCTGGCTGCTGGCTGCGCAGGCGGTCAGGCAGTTGACGTTCGGCCCGAGCGCCCCGAACATCGCGGCCAAATGGGCGGCCGGCATGTTCGGCTCCTGTTCCAACTCGCTGATCGGATCGAGAATCTGTAATCCCTTCGCGATAAAGGCTCCGACATCGCACGTACCCGGCCGACCGGACTTTTCACCCGCGTCGACGCCGGCGAGAATCATTTCGGTGAAAAGCCCGAAATCCTGTTCGCCTTCCCCGGCACCGGTGTAAACGCCCATGCGGGTCGGTTCGACGGAAGAATCAAGCGTTTTGGTCTTCGGATCCCAGAGCCCGGCATCGACCATGGCCTTGTGGGCGGCTCCGACGGCGAACTTGGTATGACGATCCTGTTTTTTCCAGTCTTCGGGAGATTCGCCGATATCGGAAACATCCCAATTCTTGACCTCGGCGGCAATTTTGGTCGGAAAGTTGGAGGCGTCGAACAGGGTGATTTTGTCCACCCCGGATTCACCGTTCAAGAGCCGCTTCCAAACCGTTTCGACCTCCGCGCCGAGCGGCGTCACCAAACCGATGCCGGTTATTACAACACGTCGTTTCATAAGGATTCCTCACAAGGATCGATCAAAAGACAATCGGGGGGAGACAGCGATCATTGTCTGCGCTCGTTGTCCACGATCGCTGTCGCAGACGGGACCCCGATGTTAAAATACCACCGAAATCGGAAATCGTCAAGTATCAATCGGCCTTCCTCTTGTCGCCGCATGGACAGGTGTGGTAAACTGGGCGGGTGAACCGGGTTTTCGGCAGGAACTTGCGGCAGGAACAAGGTTGTATACTCCAGACGGCATGACAATCCTCCCGCG
>DOMV01000428.1:7282-13884 GCA_003509805.1 Planctomycetaceae bacterium | reverse complement strand
CAAGCTCAACATTCGCGGCCAAAGGGGTTTCATCGCCGTGTTCGGAAAACACCTTGCTCCGGAAGCCCCTTGGCTCATTTTTTATGCGGAGCACCGTATTTCCGAAATCCTCGTGTATTGCAGGACATTTCGTTCATTCCCCGTTCGATAGTGTCCGTTCGATAGTGTCCGTTCGATACTTTCCAATCGGCGAGTCGGTTCATTCAGGTCTATTCCAGTCCAGGTCTCTTCACCGTTTTTCCATGTCCACACCAAGGCACATGTCCATACCGAGGCACATTGCAATCATCATGGACGGCAACGGCCGTTGGGCGCAACAGCGGGGACTTCCCCGCTATGAAGGACACCGTCGGGGCGGCGAAACGGTCCGAACGATCACCGAAGCGTGTGCGGAATTGGGAATCGGGCAACTCACGCTCTACTGCCTGTCGAGCGAGAACTGGAAACGCCCGAAAGCGGAACTCGATTTTCTCATGGTTCTCTTGAAGCGATATCTTATCGAGGAACGACCGACCCTTCAAAAAAACGATATCCGGCTGGCAATCATCGGGAACCGGGACAAATTGCCCGACGATGTCCTGGAAGAGATGGATAGGAGCGTCGAATTATGCAGGAATCATACCGGCTTGACGCTTTGCCTGGCGATTAACTATGGCAGCCGGCAGGAAATCGTCACGGCGACCCGGCGAATCGTTCGCAAGTCGTTGGAAACCGTGCTGAGAACCTCGCCGGAAAACGGACTTTTTCCGGATCAGGTGGACAACCTGGTCGATCAGGTCGATGAGGAGCATTTTGCCGCCCATCTCGATACGGCCGGGATGCCGGAACCCGATCTGCTCATTCGCACGGCAGGCGAAATGCGGCTGAGCAATTACCTTCTTTGGCAACTCAGTTATGCCGAGATATGGGTCACCGAAACCCTGTGGCCCGATTTCAACACAACGTTACTGGAAAAAGCGATCGCGGATTTTTCGCGGCGTACCCGGCGTTTCGGCGGCTTGTCGTTCGACGCTCAGGACGCGACGACCCGCCCCCGTTGATTCCGGCATTTTCATCAGACGTGTTCGGCAACTGCCGAAAATTTTATCAACCTTGCCCAGAGTGTTGCTTTGCGACAAGATAGGCAAATCGGTTTTGCGGTTATCAAAAAAGCCGCTTCGCTGTAAATTCGTTTCCCTCTTCTTTGACCGGGTGGGATCCGTATGGGAAACGTTTTCTTTCGAGCGGGAATTATTTTGTGTTTTTTGCGGATTTCAGGGTTTTTTTTATTTACTTTTGACGACGTTTTGAATAGAATCAGGGTCGCGGCAGGGTCGTTTCGCGCCGTGGCCCGCGCCCGCTCCATGCGGCCGGTTTTCGTGTAAAACGGTACTTTTCGTAAGAATGTCTCTTGATTTCAGAGGAGTAACAGCGATGAAAATCAGAAACGCGTTATCGTCTCTTTGTGCCGCAAGTGTTCTGTCGCTTCTGGTTTCAACCGTTTTTGCCGGCATTCCTTCGGCCCGGGAGGCGAAAGACCTGAGTGGTGGAAACGGCAGCGAAGCATCCCTCAATGCGGCAGCCAACTCGGTAATGGATTTTACCCTGTCCGCGAACAATACGGATGCGACGACAGGCAATTGTGCCACGAATCCGACCTCCGGTGCGAACGGTCTTGCTCCCCTCCCGTTGAACGCCATGTTGAATGCGATCAACACGACGAATTTGAGAAGTGAACCGGCCCGTGAAATGCTTGTCAGCGGAGTTTCGTCCTCGGCGGCCAACAATAATGGCGGCAACAATGGTAATTATAACAACAATAGTAATCGCAATAACAATTACAATCCTTCCACGGAAGGTAATCCGCCGGAGCGTGAGCCTTCGCAGTCGGTAACGCCCGAGCCGGCGACGATGCTCATTTTCGGTCTCGGTTTGGCCGGTCTTGTTCCGTTGGTTCGCTCCAGGAGACGAAAATAAGTCAACGGGAATAAATTGAAGGGTAAAAGTGACTTTTTGTCGCTTTTCTTGCCGGTCTTGTTTCGTAGTTGCTCCTTGTAGGGGAAGAGATTGTGTGTGAACCAAAGGGTTTGCGGCAATCTCTTCTTTTTTTGCCATGCCGCCATCGAAGAGTCAGTTGACGCCTATGAAATCGATTTTTTCCGCCGTAACCGTCGTAGCGACGATGTGTTTTCTTTCCCTCCCCAATGCCGCGGAACCGGAAGCGGTGGCCGTTCCCCAAAGTCAACCCTTGGGCCAACTCGTTTTGACTTCCTGCGAATTGCCCCAAAGCACAAGCGTTTGGGACGCAAAGAAAGGCGTCGCCGATCTTGGAATACCGAAGCCGGTCGATCACGATCACACGGAAAAAGTTGATTATTGGGTGTTTCTGCCGAACGATTACAAAGAAGCCGGTCAGGGCCCCGGTTCGCCGCTGCTCCTGTTCCTTCACGGTGCGGGAGAACGGGGAAACAACACGGAGTTGGTCAAGGTTCACGGTCCTCCCAAGCTGCTCAACGGCCCGCAAAACGAGAAGTGCCGACAGGACTGGCCTTTTCTCACTGTGGCGCCGCAATGCAAGGCGGGGTATTGTTGGTCGCCCGGGCAGTTGCTACTGCTGCTTGACGAAGTTGAAAAACGATACCATATCGACAAATCCCGCGTTTACGTGACGGGAATCAGCATGGGCGGCTTCGGAACATGGATGCTTCTCAACGAAAACGCCTCGCGATTTGCTGCGGCCGCCCCGGTGTGCGGCGGCGGCGATCCGGCATGGGCTCCGAAAATGGTCGATACGCCAATCTGGGATTTCCACGGCGATGCGGATGGACTCGTCCCGCTCGATTTCAGCCAAAGAATGATCGACGCCTTGGAAAAGGCCGACGCTAAAGAGGTTAAATTGACCGTCTATCCCGGCGTGGGCCACGACAGTTGGACGCAGACGTACGTGAATCCGGAATTGTACCGATGGTTCCTGTCGAAAAGAAAAAGCCGCTAGCGCCGTGTTCACGACAAGCCGGGAATGATATTCCCGGGTGCCTATATCCCCGGATGACTTATGGGCCGATCGTGGGGAATGTCAATGCGCGAGTATCCGGTCGAGGCGGTTCTCGATTTCCTCTTCAATGCGGTCGGCGCAGGCCGCATACTCGCCTAACGATCCGCCGATCGGGTCGGTGATATCGCCGCCGTCGGTTCGCAAAACACTTAGCCGGGTATCCGCATCCGGCCAGTACGAAAGAATCGCTTCGCGATGGCCCCGCGTCAGGGCGAAAATATGGTCCGCGTAACGGACTTGCGTATCTCCAAGCAATTGCGACCGATGCCCTTGGAGCGAGAGTCCCCGGTGTTGTACGGTCGCATCCGCGTAATAACTGGCCGGTTGATCGGCTCCCGCGGCGATGCCGGCCGACATGACGACATAACCGCGATGCTCCAGCTCTTCCGGCATGCAACGAAGCCGGTCGGCCAGGAGTTTTTCGCAAATGACTTCGGCCATCGGACTGCGACACGTATTTCCGGTGCAGACGAACAGGATGATTTTGGCGGTCAATTTCCTGATCGTTTCCCGTTTGACGCTTCCCTCGCGCAAAATCGACCAGGAGTCTCCATCGACACGCACAACCGTCGAGGGAAGAGTGCCGACCGTCGGCCCATCGTCCAAGGCGACATCGACGGCATCTCCGAGAGAACGAAGCGTTTCATCGACCG
Organism: Planctomycetaceae bacterium; assembly: GCA_003509805.1. GTDB lineage: Bacteria > Planctomycetota > Planctomycetia > Pirellulales > Thermoguttaceae > UBA8133. The sequence goes on along the minus strand of DOMV01000428.1, from coordinate 10,197 downwards.
TCAACGCCTCCGGCCGGCCCGAACGGTTCGCGCTGGTCAGCACGATCGGCTCGTTCAATTCCCCGAGAATCGTTTGCGTAACCGGATGGTGCGGAACCCGGAACCCGATCATGCCCCCGGCAAGAACCGCGTCACGCACGGTTTCGGGCAAGGCGCGCAGGACGGGCATCTCGACGTCGACCGGCAACACGAGCGTCACCGGCCCGGGCCAGCAGCGCCGGGCAAGCCGTTGAGCAAGCGACGAAAGGTCCGGAGAAAAGTCGTGGAGCATCTCGATGCCGGCGATTGCAAGCGAAAACGGTTGCCCCGGAGGACGCCCCTTGGCTCGAAGCAGCCGTTCAACCGCCTTCGAATGGGAAATGATCGCCCCCACGCCGTAAACGGTCTCGGTCGGGAGAACGAGCACGTTGCCGTCCTGAAGCGCGTCGACGCACTGGCGTATCACCTCTTCGACATCGGCAGGTTCACGATGTAGGTCGATTCGCATGAGCAATGATCTCCACATTCCGTTGATATTTGATATGCCGTTCAGCTCGATGACAGGATCGATTGTCCGCACGAAGCCCCGGTTTCCCTCCGACGGACCCCGGTGTCGGGTAACGGCAAGTCCCAGGAATCGCCAAGCATCTCCGAAGAATCTCCGAGCCTGCATGCTCCATCCCATTTTCGGCGTTGGGCGACCGGTTGTCAATAGTCGATAATTTTTGTCCGCCCCCTTGACCGGGATCGGGAATCACCTTATCATTGGTTGTTCGTTTCGCGGGAATGGCGGAATTGGCAGACGCGCCAGGTTGAGGGCCTGGTAGGGGCAACCCTGTGGAGGTTCAAATCCTCTTTCCCGCATTTGTCGAACGATTGAGGATGCCGGACGATTTTTTTCGTCCGGTGTCTTTTTTTATGACCCGACCTTGCGGATAATAACGATTGTATGCGATTTGCGGGCGATGCTCTTGCGGGACGACGGATGTGTACGACTGGAAACGCGGTGAAAACGGACATTCGGTCACGTCTGTCTGCCGCACTCACGCGCCTTTAACGTCTGGCCGGAAAAGTGCTTAAACGGATCGTTCGGGCGGCAGGCGATTGTTCGCGGGAGGATTGTCATGCCGTTCGAGATATAAATTAAGAAGAATGTACGACGAAAAACAATACAGGGCGCTCTATCGAACAGCCGGTAGGGGTGTGTCGGCCACGGTATTGTTCGTGTTGGCGTTCGTGGCGTTCTGTTCGTTCCTTCCTGAACAACCGGATCGTGTCGCCCCTTTCCTTGCCGCGCCCGCCTTTTTCCTTTTCGTCCTGCTGTTGGCGATTCCGCTGTATTTTCAGACTGCGGAATGTGTGAACCGACCGGTTGATTTTATCATGGCGGCGATCGGCCTCGGCCTGGGATGGACCGGCCACTCGTTCACGGCAGCCCTGCCTTACCTGTTTGTTCTCCTCGGCCTTGAAGGATACCGGTATTTCATTCGGCGCAAAACGGCTCGGAAAAGACCGGTTGCGCAGGCCACAGAGGCAAAACCGGCGGCAAACCCCATTCCGGCGGATTCCGTTCGAGAGCCGGCGTATGAAGAGTTTCCCATGGACGACCCCATGGAGGATACTTCCGTGACACAGCATGTTACCCGCTCTCGAACGGACAACGGTTCTGAACGCATCGACGCGCTGCTCCGCATCGAGTTTCCCGCCCGATCGACGATCACGACCTGCCACTTACCGTTTTGTCCCCCGTTCGTCCATCCGCCCAAAGTCCAAGTCGTTCCGGTCGAGGATGTCCCACTTAAAATAACGACTCCCAAGGTGTTGCCGCAGGGAATCCGCATCGACCTGAGACGGGAATCCGCCGCAAGCGAGGCGATGACCGTCGCGATCATGATCGCCGTCGAGGAATCGGCGTGAAATCCGGAAAATCCGGGAAATCCAAGGCCCGTAACAGCCCGTAATCCATTCGGGAATATACTGTATACCGCAAACGGCCTGAAGTTGTTCCTGCGCACAATCCTCCCGCGCATAACCGCCTGCCACTCGAACGATCCGCTTATGTCATTGTATACCGAAGCCGGCCCCGTTTTCCGTTTGGTCCGCCCGTTTACACTCCGAGCCGCGTTGTGTCCGGTGGGTGGGCTTCTCGAAAGTCGGCTTCGGGAACTATCAACAGCCTTCAGTATACAAACCGACGTTAGAGGCAAGTGAGTGCGGCAGGCGGACCTGACCAAATGTTCGTTTTCATCGTGTTTCCAGTATAGGACGTTGCGGTGTGGAACACATTCCGCGATACCGGTCTCGTGCGTTGACATGCCTCGCAATTTCCGTTACAACGGTTGCAATGGGAATAGTCGGCAGTGTGGCGATTGTTGGTCTGCGAGAAAAAATGCGGAAAATAGCGATCTCATGGAAATTTTTCTGTCGCGACACGCATTCCTTTCGCATAAAAGGAGGAGTGCGTTTCCGGAAACCATGTCCGGCAGTACTACAGGTTATCAGCATTTTCGGGAAAATCGCGAAAACTGATCCGTTTGGCTTATTCGTTCAACATGTTGCGCGTACTACCGCGGTGAAGATGGTCTTCGCCATTCGTTTCGTGTCCGTTTAACGTTATCAGGAGATTCCGCATGAAAAAGATCATGATTGTGTTGGGTTTGTTCGTCGTGGCGGCCTTTGTCAGCGCCCAAAACGCGGATGCGCGGATTTTCAAGTCCAAGCGTTCGAGTAAACAGTCTTCTTGCAGCCCGTGCAGCAAGGTGGTGAAACCCTGCACGCCGGTGAAACCTCGCGGACCGGCGAAAGTGGAACCGGGACCGGGGCAAACGCAGACGGGGAATGTTCCCCTCGCCGCGATGAACGATGTGATGTCTCAAGTGCATGTCTTGTTCACGTTTGATAAGAACGGACCCGTTGCCGTCTCGGAAAGCGCAGGA
>DOMV01000428.1:417-7254 GCA_003509805.1 Planctomycetaceae bacterium | reverse complement strand
TTTCGGCCTGCCCGTCGGATTTTTCGGCGGCGTTTAACAAATTCGTCGAAGAATTCGGCATTTATGTTGGTGCTCGCGAAGGAAAAAGAGAAGGGCTTTCCTTCTTGGCAATAGTGGGGCATGGATGGGTGGACGCCCTCCAAAACTTGTATGACCCGGTACTCAGGAATCATGGATACAAGCTGACTAAGGAAGATGCGGCCATATGTANNTCACGTCGAAGCCGGCCGGGCTTTCCGGCCGGCCGAGCCGTTCATGGAAGGTTTTTTTAATTCGATATCGAATGAATATGAAGCGACTGAGCATGTGGCGACCGTTCCCAATCGTGTTTTTTCCGGTCATGTTGTCCCCGGTCATGTTGTCTCTGGCCGTGCTTTCCCTGGCCGTCGTTTTGTCCAGCCGGGCGTGCGGGGCTTCATTCGATTCGTTTTACGCGGATGCCGGAAAAGCGATGGGATTGAGCAACGCGGGCGACGACGACGCGGCATGGGAAATCTGCGAACGGCTGTTGGCCGACTCGAAAGGACGGTTCGCCCAGGAGAACCCGGTCGATGTCCTTCTTTTTCAATTGGCGAAACAGTTCAAGAAAAAATACCGGCTCGACGAGGCGGAGAAACTGTGTCGGCGAGCCTTGGAAATATGCGAATCGAAATACGGCGGCGATGACGCCAGGACCAACATGATCCGGGCGGATTTGGCGGCCACGTATGGTGTGCAACAGACGGAACAGGCTGCGATCGAGGGGAAAAAACTGTATCGGCTGATTCTGGAATCGCAGGAACGAACCTTGGGCAAAGATCATCTGCAAACGGCATTGACCTTGAAAAACCTGGGGGTGTTCCTGGCACGTAACGGATTCTACGAAGAGGCGATCGAAGCGTCCCTGCGCGCATTGGAAATCAGGAAACGCCGATTGGAGGAGAACGATCCGGCAATCGTTTCCGTCTTGTCCGATCTGGGTGTCGCCTACAAGGAGACAGGGCATTATGCCGAGGCGGAAAAACGCTATCTTGAAGCCCTGGAAATCGTCGCTCGGCAAGGGAAAGGCCCTTGGGAGAACCTGAGCACGCTCTATAATAACATCGGTACGCTGTACATCGCGATGCACCGCTATGCGGAGGCGGAAAAATTTCTCCTTCAATCGAAAAAGATCAGGGAGGAGACGCTGGGAGAGAAGGCCCCGCAGACAATCAACGCCATGACCAACCTAGCAGGTTGTTACCTGGAGCAGGGCCGATTTCTTGACGCTGAACCGCTTTATCGGCATGCCGTGGAGCTTTATACCGGGGTTTACGGCCCGAAACATTTTTACCGGACGGTTCCCATGCAGGGGCTGGCATCGGTGTTGGTTCAGCAAGGACGGTCCAAAGAGGCGGCGGAGCTCTACCTTGAAGTCGCGGAAATCATCCTTGCGTCCACCGGCAAGGAAAACCCGGCGCTCGGCAAGGCGCTCAACAGCCTCGCCGCGCTCCATTACGAGCAAGGCGATCATAAATCCGCCGTCGATTATTTCGAAAAGGCGCTTGCGATTTTCGTCCATTCGCTGGGCTTCGATCATCCCGAAACGGCACGTTGCTTGAACAATCTCGCAATCGCCGTGGCGAATCTGGGAAGGATCGACGAGGCGGAGCAAGCCATGTTTCAAGCGTTGAAAATCCGGGAAGCGCATTTCGGGCCGGAGGCCCCGCAGCTTTTATCGTCGTTGAACAGCCTCGGCAATCTTTATTTTCGCCAGGCCCGTTATGACGAAGCGGAACGGATGTATGATCGAGCCTTCGCCGTCCACGACGGATATGGAGCCGAAAACGGGTACGTCGTTCCCTTGTTCAAGAATCGGGCCGATCTCTACCGGGCGACCGGGCGGAACAAGGACGCCGTTGCGGAATTGAAGAAAGCGATGGATATTTCCGCAAGCACACGTAAACACGCGTCCGGAGATGCCGAAGACCGCGCCCGGGCTTTTGCCGGGTTTTACCATCTTTTCGAGACCATGGTCGATTGGCAATGCGAACTCGGCGACATGAACGAGGCTTACGACGCCCTGGAACGTTCCCGCGCCCAAGGATTGCAGGACCTGATTCACGCCCACGGCATTGATTTCCTGGAAGGTGTTCCCGAGAACGTGGCCGGACGGTTGCGTGCCCGCGAAGCCGAAGCGCAAAACGAGTCGGCCTCCCTGGAACGGCAGATCGAGTACCTCCTTGCGCGCACCGACATGAGTGCCCCGGCAAAAGCGAAAGCGAAGGAAAAACTGGAGTCGAACCTGAAACAGGCGCATGAACGCCTCGAATCCGTGGAGAATGCGATTAAGGCCGAGAGCCCCTTTTATCGGATGATGATCGGCCGGGACAGGAAACCGGTTCCCCTGGACACGATTCGGAAAGTGCTCGAAGAAGAAAAAACGGTCGCCCTTGAATACCTTGTCGGGCCGGAAAAAAGTTTTCTCTTCGTTTACGGTTTCGGTCGGGAGCCGCGGATTTTGCCGTTGGTTTTGAACGAGAATGAAGCAAGGATTTTCGGCGTCGATTCCGGTACTCTCGACGACGAAAAGCTGGGTATGATCCTTCAAAACGGCGAGAAGTGCGGTGTTTTGCAGGTGTTGTCCGATGCGGAACGTGTTCCTGAAAACGGGGTTCCCGATGTTGAAACGATGGCAAAACTGGCCGTCCTGTGGAGAGTGCTGGTGCCCGAAGAATCGCTTCGCAAGGAGCTGCTTCGGAGTTCTGTGGAAAAAATACTGATCATGCCGGACGGTCCCCTGGCGAAATTGCCCTTCGAAGCCCTGGTTGTCGAGCCGGACACGACTCACCCGCAGTATCTTCTCGATCGCGGGGCGGCGATTCACTACGTTCCCTCGGCAAGCATGTATTTCAATCTCAGGCAGCATGGAGCCGGGAAGCCGGGCCGATCCGCGTTGACGGTCGGTGATCCGGTTTACGACAACGCCGCGGCAAACCGCTCTCGGCTCGCGGCCCGCTTTACCGTCCTGGAACGGCTGCCGGAAACGACAAAGGAAACGGAATGGGTCGAAGAATCGTTTCGCCGACACGGTTTTGACGTGGTCCGGCTCGACAAGGCGACCTCGACCGAGGCGAACGTCCGTAAAAACGTCGCGGGAAAACGTTTCGTCCATTTGGCCTGCCACGGTTACGCCGTCGAAGAATTCGGCGGCACTTCGGCGGAACTGGCGTTGACGATCGGCGACCCGGGCGACCCGGGCGACGACGGCTTTTTGACGCTTGCGGAAATGTTTGCGCTTGACCTCGGCTCCTGCGAATGGGCGATTCTCAGCGCCTGCCAGACGAATCTCGGCCCAAACGAGCAGGGGGAAGGAACCTGGTCGATGGGCCGTGGAATGCTCGCCGCCGGGGCATGCCGCGTCGTGACGACGGATTGGAACGTCGATGACGAGGCAACCTCAAGATTGGTACGGGATTTCGTGCGAAAGGTAAATGAAACCTCGGAATCGAATATCGTTCCCGCGCTTCATCAAGTGAAGAAGGATTGCCGGAATAACCGGGAAAACCCGCGGTGGAATCATCCGTACTACTGGGCGCCCTTTATCCTGATGGGACCGTAACCCGGTCGTCCTTTTTTTACCGATCCGTGAAAAAGGTTTTGAACGTAGCGGCAACGGAGGAAGCCTCGCTGTGTCTCAACCAGGTGTTTCAACCATACGGCGCGCAGGAACAGCTTGAGCGACGGTCAAAATGGAGTCGCGGGTCTATCAATTTTCCCGTCGCGTTTTTCGGGAAAACCGCATGAAGGCGATAAAATGAGACCGTATTGATCTTCAGATAAAAANNCCGGTAAGCCCGGACCTTCAGGCAGCAACACGGTTGCCTCAGGTTCGATTTTCAGCCTGAAGACCAATATACTGAAAACCTTTGAAATTTCCCGAAGCCGACGATTCGGGAGCCAGCCCACCGGAAACAATACTGCCCGGAGAGTAAACAGGCGGTTGAGCGGGCTGTGTTTATACTGGAAACGCGATGAAAACGGACATTTGGTCAAGTCTGTCTACCGCACTCACTCGCCCGCAACTTCTGTTTTTACAAGTGTTTAAGCAGATCGTTCGATCGGCAGGCGATTGTTCGCGGGAGGATTTTCATGCCGTTTGAAGTTTACCAACGACTCAACCGGCTTCGGTATATTGCTCTCCGCAAAAAATTGAACCTCGGTACCACGCTCAACATTCGCGGTTTCGGGGCTTCGTCGCCTTGCTCTGGAAGCCCCTTGGCTCATTTTTTATGCGGAGCACAGTAAAATGCAATAATGAACGTTTGGGCACACATCGTTCGTCCCTCAAGGAGAAATCAACCATGCGACGCTTCCTGATCGCCCTACTGTTTTCGATGTCCGTTTTCCCGGCATTCGCGGCCGAGCCATCCTTCAAATGTCTACTCGTCGGTATCGAGAAATACGAACTCGCGCCGCTCGATTACGCGGAAAACGATATCGGGACCTTGCAGCAGATTTTGACGACCCGTTATGACTGCATCGCGCAGGCTTGTATCGATACGCCGGCGTTGTTCGGCGACACGGGACCGGACGCCCCGAAACGGTCCGTCATGCGTAAAATCGAAAACTGGTGCGATTCGTTGGCGGACGGCGATTACGCGTTGTTGTATCTCGCCGGGCACGGCGTCAAGGACGACTCCGGCAAACTGTACTTGGCGATGATCAATTTCGACCGGAAGAATTTCGATTCTGCCGCGATCCCGCTTTCATGGATACGGGAACAATTCGGCGACTGTCGCGGTAAAGGCAAGGTGCTGCTCATCGACACCTGTTTTGCCGGGAGTTCCAAAAACATCGATTTCGCCAATACGAACAGCGAAGAGGTCAATGGCTCGTTCGCCGAGATGAAAAACGTCGCCATCATAGCAGGTTCCCGCGCCGGGGAAAAAAGCTGGCTCTGGGGGGATTCGCAACATTCCCTTTTCACCTATTGGTTGATCGAAGCGCTCAAGGGGCATGCCGACCTCGACAGCGACCGGACCGTCACGGTGGATGAATTGGCCGAATACCTCCAAGACAATGTTTCCTGGGTGGCTCGAACGGCGTTGAACCGGGAGCAGAATCCGGTCGTGCTCAATGCCGGGGCGGCCCGGGATTTCCGCTTGCCCCTCCGGGCGGTGGACCTGAACCGGTTGATCGACGATATCGCGGAACAAATCGACCTGCAAATGCGGCTTGAGCGTTACAGCCGGCTCGGCGTTCCGGAATTTACGAGCGGCCATACGGGAACATTTGAATCGCAATTCGGCTCGTTGTCCCGTTGGGTGGCCGAAGCGTTGAGAAAATCCCTTGCACGGAAATCGAAAAAAAATCGTAGCGGGTACGAAGTGCTTGCCGACAACGCATTGCAGGAAATGTTGCGTTCGAAAGGAATCACGCCGGACGATCTTGGAACGGAAAAAACGAAAAACCTGCGGATCGGCGGCGACGACATTCCGCTCCTGGTCAGCGGCCGGCTTTCGATGGTCGGCGATCTCGGTCTTTCGCTCAGCGTGGACCTCCTTGATACGAACGGAAAAACGGAAGTCGGACATGCGGGCGGCACGGCCGTACTCACTCAAGCGAATCTGGGCCAAGCGGGGCTGAGCGCGGACATGAGCGGGAAATTTGCCGTTTCCGCGCCCGACGCGCGTGCTTCCCGCGACGAACCGCTCATCGGTGCCGTAACGGAAGCGAGACGCCAGGAGATTACGCGATTGCGGGAGGAGGCGACGCGCCCCCATCCGATGGCCGATCCGAACAACCCTTTCGCGATTTCTTTTGAAACACGATCCGGAAATAATGCGCGACAGGCTTATCGCCGACGTGCTTTGACCTTCGAAGGAAACAACGCCTACTTGCCGATTTCGAAGGGGGAGGAATACCGGATCCGGGTTCACAACAAGTCGGGGCGGCCCGTTTTCATGGCAATCCTGGTAGATGGTTTGAATTCGCTGTCTCAACGGATTTCTACGAGAACCCGGGGGGCGTTCGTCGAAGCAATCGATCTCGAAGAAAGCGCATACCAAATCGCCCCGCGGGTCGGTCTCCAGGAAGCGAGGAAATGGTTTTTCGAACCGGATAAGAACGCCGTGATCCCGGGCTTCGTCGATGCCAACGGAGAAGCGGACGCATTGTATCGTTTTCGAATCGTGGATGCGGACGAATCGGTGGCTGCGCGCAACAATTATACGGAACAACTCGGTTTGATCACCATCGGCATCTTCGAGGCGGTCTCAAAGGAGAATCATACGCGGCAAATAACACCGAATGAGGGGACCGGCATGAGGGACGCGGAACGGATCGATGTGGAAACTTATAAGGGCGGACTGGTCACCGGCGACATGACGGCCGTTTATAATATTCGATACATGACCCCCGAAACACTCAGGCGTTTGCAAAAGTAAGCACCGTCGTCGGATCGGGCAGCCAGACCGTCAAGACGGGTGCCGATGTCGACGACGGCAACGTGGCTCCGCTTGTGCCGGACAAAATGTCACGACAACTATATTGCGGACTGGAGTTGATCCGGGCGGATTCGAAGTACCACAACGATAAATGGTACGATTGGCTGGAGCGGTATCGTCCTGGTTGGCGAATCGAGATCAAGCCGAAACCGACGGACGTTTCCTGATTCCATTTCCTTCCCACGTCAAACGGCCGACGGCGTGGTTTGTTGCTGAGAATAGTACAATATCGCCTGTGCCGACAAGCCTTGACGATTATCAATCTTGTGTGGCGTTGTCGAACAAATCATGCGTTTGATACGTAATAACAGGAGTGGGCGATTCGGTGTCGTCGCTGAAAACGCTCAAAACTCGGTTTTACGGAGATCAA
>DOMV01000428.1:0-345 GCA_003509805.1 Planctomycetaceae bacterium | reverse complement strand
GCGGTTGCTTGAGTTTACGCCAACTGGTCGTTTGAACAAACGTGATTGGTCACACCTCCGGCCTTCAGTTTCCTGTTTCCGGACATTTTGGTGAATCGTCACCCAGATGATTGCATCGTCGAAATAAGCGGACGTCTGCCCGTACACAATGGAAAACGTGATACTTCAACCCGAAATCGCGAAACGCCCTTGCCCTAGTCGAAATCGTTATATGAAAAATCGTGTCCAAGCCAAGTGCCACGGTCCTATTGGGGGGTGAGTTGCGAGCGTTTTCAAGATACCACGTCGATGTTGAAACGGCTCCCGGAACTGTCAAACTGTGTCAGTAGTTCGTAGAAAAGGTAC
>DOMV01000200.1 GCA_003509805.1 Planctomycetaceae bacterium | reverse complement strand
GCTGATTTCGCTCATCGAGGCGGTGATTTCCTCAAGCGAGGCGGCGGATTCCTGGGCTCCGCTGGAGAGCGTGACGGACGCCGAGGAGACCTCTGCCGCCCCGGTCGCGACCTGTTTGACGCTCACGTTGATTTCGCCCAGGGCGCCGTTGACCTGGTCGAGCATGGAGGCCAGGTCCTGGTTCATCACATCCAAATCGCCGCGGATTCGCACCTTGGTCTGCCAATCGCCCGACGCCAGTTGCTTCGCCATCTCCGCAATATTCTGGAACTCGCGGATGACGCCCTGGACGGCGCGGGCAAGGTCGCCGATCTCGTCGCGACGGGCAAGGTCGGCGGACGGTATTTCGATCGTCAGGTCGCCTTCCTTCGCGATCAACCCCATGCAAGCCGTTGCGGAACTGACGCCTGACGTAATGTTGCGTGCCACGAGTACGCCGACGACGACGCCGAGAAGAACGGCCGCGATGGCGACCACCGTGATAATCGCTTGAACCCAACCGATCAGGTCGGCCATGGCCGATCCGACCTCCCGGACGTGCTTGGTGACACCGGCGACCACGAGGCCGATCGTGTCGTCCACTTCCCGCGCTTTCGCATCCTTCAGGTCTTGATTGGCTTCCAGCGCCGTCTTTTCCTCCACGGAATTCCGGAACTGCTTTTCCCACTCATTAAGATCGGCCTGCGCGCTCTTGACGAAATTGTCACATGCCTCGGAGACCGTATAATTTTTCAGGACATCATCGCAGGTCGCCCGGATTTCCTTGACATACCCGTCGATTTTTTCGATGGTGGCCTTGCGTTTCTCCGCGTCTATTTCCGTATCAAAATTCCTTGATTCGAGGCGGCATTCCAGGAACAATTGTTGCACTTTCGCGTTGAGCAAGAGGGCATTTACCCGGTCTTCCCGGTAGAATTTATAGTCTTGCGTGACCCCTTGACGGTCCGTGCCCTGCCCTTCTTTCACGTAATTCGCTTCCTGCGCGACGTTCCAGATTCTGTCGTGCAGCGCCAAACTCGCTTTGACGACCTCACCGCCGGCGCGACTCCGGATGTCCAACGCTTTGTGCAGGTCTACGACAATATCCTTGAAAGCGTTGTCGAGGTCCTGAAATTCCTTGGCTTTTTGGGCGATGTCGTTCGCGTTTTTCTTGTTCTCGTCGCTTTCCATGATTTTTTCCGTAGCTTCACAAGCCGCGACGATTTTGGTCACCTCACCCACGACTTTATCGTGGTTTGCCGGGTCCTGGGTGCGAGAGTGCTCCGCCGAGGCCAACTGCGCCTCAAACGAGGCGATCACCGCTTCGTTCGATTTCACAAACACCTCCACCTGATTCAAAACCCCGGTCGTGTTGGAGTTGATCGACAGGAGCGATACAAAGCCGGTGATGCCGATGCCCAGCAGGAGCAGAACCAATAACCCGAAACCGAGCAGCAGTTTCGTTCCGATACGCATGTTGGAAAGCATTTTTTTACCCTTGAAAAACGATGGAGGGATGGTGATCTCTCGGACTGTTTGCGCAAAACACCACGCGTTGCCTACACGGAATCCGACATTGTACGGAATTCCGCATTGAGGTAATCATAGGTCGGTTTTTGATTCGTGTCAAAGGATTTCACTAAAATGGGCAAAAAAGATTTCAAAAAAACACGCAAAAATGCGCAATATGCGGCAAGTATGACGTTTTGACATGCAATAACGCGAGTATGATGCCGCAAACGGCATGATAATCCTCCCGCGCGCAATCGCCTGCTGCTCGGACGATCCGTTTATATCATTATACAAACAGAAGTTAGGGGCGAGTGAGTGCGGCCGGCAGATTGGACCAAAATGTCCGTTTTCACCGCGTTTCCAGTATCATTCATCGTCGAGTCACGGGCGACCGCCGTGTACGCACGGCCGGGAGCCGTTCGGCAGTCCGGCATGTACCCGCCCGTGCGGCATGTACCCTCACCCTTGATATAACCGTATGACCGGCGGTTGCGGATTACGCACGTTATTATAACTCGCGGTTTCAGGGGCAAATACGTAGATTTTCTCCAACGGGCGAACCGATTCGGCACCCAAGGCGGCGTCCGTGACGGCGCCCAGGGCGATCGCAGCCGTTCCACGCGTTTTGGCGGCAAAAAGCGAAAGCGCCATCAAGGGAAAATAGACGGAATAATAATGGTACTTCAAGTAAAACACCCTCGGAAAACCGCCGCCCGTAAACTGATCCTCCTGCCAGGTTCCATCCGGTCGCCGGCGGTTCATCAGAAATCGAATTCCACGGATCGTTGCCGGATGGTCGGTCAATCCGGCCGCGATCAGGCCCATCACGGCCCAAGCCGTCTGGGAAGCGGTCGGTTCCCCCTGGCCGCGGAGCGCTTCATCCTCATAGGAATCGGCCGTTTCGCCCCAGCCGCCGCTCGAATGTTGATGGCTCAGGAGCCAATTCGCGCCGGCCCGAATCGCCGGGTCGTCGGTCGGGACCCCGACGGCCGTCATGCCGGTCAGGGCTTGCCATGTTCCGTATATATAGTTGATACCCCAACGCCCGAACCAGCTTCCGTCCGGTCGCTGGCATTTCCGCATGTAGGCGACCACGCGGTCAATTTGCTTGTTGGTACCGACGCGGAAACCGAGCCTGCCGAGCGATTCCATGACGCGACCCGTCAAGTCGGGCGTACTCGGATCGATCATCGCGTTATGATCGGCAAAAGGAACCCGGCACAGGAATTCCTTGTCGTTGTTGCGGTCGAAGGCCCCCCAACCGCCGTCCCGATTCTGCATCGCGAGCAGCCATTTCAAGCCGCGTTCCAGGGCTTCAGCCGTTTTGGCGAGATCAAGCGTCTCGTTTTTCGCGTCGGCCATCGACCCGCTCTGGGCATGGCTCAAAAGTCGCAAATCCGGCGGCAACAGATTCCCTTTTTCATCCGTCCGCCCGAAAGCGGCCCCGGCACCCGGCGGTAAGACGTCCTTGTTTTTCACGGTTTCGTCGAATCGGCCCGCCAAGACCATCAGCGCCATCGCCGTATCGTCGTTATCGGGATAAAAATCATTGTTGAATTCGAAGCACCACCCGCCCGGTTCCGCGTCAACCTTGTGGGCCCAATCGCCTTTTTTGGTGATTTGACGATCGCGTACCCAACGGACCGCCCGACGGATATCGGGGTGGTCCGTCGTCAAACCGCCGAGCATCAACGCCTTCAACGTAAGTGTCGTGTCCCAGACCGGCGACTTGCAGGGTTGCAGGCGGAGATGACCGTTTTCCGGATTCCGGACGACCAAGGCTTCGAGTTGTTCACGGCAATACCGGATTTCCGGGGTGTCGTCGGCATAACCGAGCGCTTTCAGGGCGATCCATTCCCAAATGATCGGCGGGTAAATCGCCCCGGGACCGTCGCTTCCCTCGTTATGTTCGAGCATCCATTTTTCCGCCGCTTTGATCGCCTTGTTCCGGAACGGCGTGAACCCGGTTTTTCGGCAAAACCAGATGAGTTTGTCGCAGGTCCGGAAGAAAAAATCCCAGGAAAAAGGCGATTTTGACATCTCTTTGCCGGGTGCGACGATCGGTCCCCATTTTTCAGGGGCATTCATAAACAGTTCGCGGATACCTCGTTCGGGCGGCAACGGACGTACCGGAGTCAGGGCGGAAACGATCGAGAGCGGAACGAAAATGGTTCGCGACCAGGAACTCATGTCGTGAATGTTGACCGGCGACCAGTCGGGGAGCAGGAGCATCTGCGGGGGCACCGCGGGACAAATCGAATGCGGAATCTGCCCGAGAACGGCCAGGTAAAACCGTGTAAAACTGTTGACTTTGTCGGCGCCGCCGAGTGCCATCACCTTTTTCCGGGCACGTTGCATATATTCGGCGCTCGGATCATGTCCGGTCAATTTGAGGGCGAAATACGCTTTGACCGTGTTACAGATATCCGCCTTCGCTCCTTGATACATCCCCCAGCCGCCTTCCGGAAGTTGTTTTTCGACAAGATACTTGGCGCATCCTTTGGCGAGTTCGGATTCTTCCTCGCCGAGGAAAGTCAGCAGCAGGATGGTTTCCGATTCCAAGAGAACATCCCCTTCCAGTTCGCCGACCCAGTAGCCATCGGGATGCTGGTGGTTGAAAAAGAATTGCCGCGTCGACGCAATGGAACGTTTTAATTCGGCGGCAAAGCGTTCATCAACGACCGGTCGGGAAACCGGAGGATGAACGACAGGCGATTCCTCCTTGAACAAACCAAAAGAATACTCGGCCATCATTTCGTACCTTCCTTAGTACATTGGTGGTATCTTGGAAACGCGGTAAAAACGGACGTTTTTGGGTTTATCATTAAAAGCCGGGAGCGCAACAACGTGAAGCGACCGGGGATTTGCCGTAGGATTTACCGTAGTCTCCCATCACTGCGCTACGCTTCGTTCCAGGCTTGCATGAAGCGGATCGTTCGAGCGGCGGACGATTGTGCGCGGGAACAGTTTCAGGCCGTTTACAGTATAACATGCTGAAAACCGCTACGGGACCGCTACGGGACCGCTACGGGACCGCTACGGGACCGCTACGGGACCGCTACGGGACCGCTACGATACTACGACCGGATTGTACCGCATTCCACAAAACCGGGCAAGACGAAAAAATCTTGCCGATCCTCGCC
>DOMV01000362.1:5251-6160 GCA_003509805.1 Planctomycetaceae bacterium | reverse complement strand
GCCCTCGCGGCGGCGGCCAGTCGGGCGGTCCGGCGCCAAACCGCCTCCATTCCTTCCTTGCGAAGGGCGTCGATATTGACGGCCAGGGCGTCGATCAGCGGCTTCGGAGGCGTAAACGGCGTGGTGCGATCCGCCGCACTTTTGCGGTATTTGAACAAGTCGAAGTAAAACGCCTGCCTCGGGACCTGTTCCATGCGCTTCCAGGCCGTCGGGCTGACCCCGATCATGGCCAAACCGGCCACGCCCATGAGGGCTTTTTGCGCGCCGACACAAAGCAGGTCGATTTTCCACGCATCCATCCGGCATTCCACCGCGCCAACGGCGCTGATGCCGTCGACGACCAGTAACGGGCGGGATGGTTCTCCTGTAAAACCGTCCGCAGTGCCGTCCGTAACCCCAATGGAATCAATGGCTTTCGAAATGCCGGCAATGTCGTGGCCCATTCCCGTGCTCGTTTCGCACAAGGTCGTAAAGACGGCCCGGATTTCCCGGTCTTTCGAGAGAATGGCCCTGACGGTTGCCGGGTCGAAGGGATCGCCCCACGGAACGGCGTACTCGACGGCGGTGATCCCGAAGGTCTCACACAGCCGGGCCCAGCGCTCGGAAAATTTCCCTGAAACGAGGCAAAGCGCTTTTTCGCCCCGGGGAACGGCATTGACGACGGCCGCCTCCATTGCCGCCGTACCGCTCCCGGCCAATAGGAGAACATCGCCCTCCCGGGTCTGGAACACGTCTTTGAGCCCCTGCGTGGTCCGTTCGAAAAGGGCCTGAAATTCCGGCGTCCGGTGGTGCGAAACCTGCCGGGCCAAAAGGGAAAGCGATTCTTCCGGGACCTGTGTCGGCCCGGGCGTCATTAAACGGTGTTTCATAAAAATGGAAGTGCCGGTGCTTTATACCGAAGCCGGTTGA
>DOMV01000362.1:0-5205 GCA_003509805.1 Planctomycetaceae bacterium | reverse complement strand
GTCGGCTTCGGGAAATTTCAACGACCTTCAGTATAGTCATGTTAATGCCGGGGGCGCCACATTGGAGCCACGACCGTCGGGAAGCGGTTCTGCACGAGCCGGGAAACGTGTTCCCGGAGGCTTGCGCTCCGCTTCCTGATTATATGCCCTGTTATCGTTTTTTTCACCCCCCTTCACGTTGTATGACCGCTTCCATTGGTGTAATATGGGACGACGGGCTGAAAAGGGCTGACAACGGCCCCCTATATTCATTTTTTCAGGTTATTCATTCAGGTTATTCATGAAATGCCAGAAATGTGACCGGCCGGCGACATTCCACATCACGGAACTGACCGGGCCGAAACCGCAGGAATTGCACTTGTGCGAGGAACATGCGCGACATTATTTGAGTGAGACTTCGGAGCAGAACGACCCGGTGAGCGGTTTGGCAACCGCGCTTGCGCAGAATGCGACCGCGCAGGAATTCGTCCTCAACAAAACTTCCGAGGAACTGAAATCGCTCGATCAGGAAACCTGTCCCGTCTGCGGTATCAGTTTTTTCGATTTCCGCAGCCGCGGGAGGCTCGGTTGCCCCAACGACTACGCCTGTTTCGAACGGCAATTGGAGCCGCTGATCCAAAACATTCACGGCGACGTACAGCATGTCGGAAAGGTGCCGCGACGCGCAGGCATCCAGGTCGACCGCCGTACGCTCTTGATCAAGCTCCGGCGCGATCTCGACGAGGCGGTCAAGGAGGAGGATTACGAGCGTGCTTCCACGCTGCGCGACAAGATCAAGGAACTCGACGTGTAGCGTTGAGTCGGGCGGCGCGTCAACACGGTGCCCGGGCGGCGCAGCCGACGGCGCGTCAACACCGTGCCTGAAGACCGATAAACGGACGACGCCAACTGTTTCGGCATACCAAAAAACGGAATGATTCCGATGAAAATCGACAACATGCTTTCCCAGACCGGGCAATGGTTGCGCGGCGAAGGGCCCGAATGCGATATCGTGATTTCCAGCCGGGTCCGCCTGGCCCGGAATCTGACCGGTTATCCGTTCATCACCCGCGCTTCCGAAACGGACCGCAAACAGGTCGTCGAGGCCGTACATGACGTCGTTCCGGAGTTGTTCGGCGAACAGAACGTCTATGATGTCGCGATGAAGGATCTTTCGCCGCTCGATCGTCAATACCTGCTCGAACGCCAGCTCGTCAGCGCGGAAATGGTCGAATCGGACGGCATCCGCGCGGTGATCGTCGACAGCGGCGAACAGTTCAGTATCATGGTCAACGAGGAGGACCATCTCCGGATGCAGTCGATGACCAGCGGATTCGACCTGGAAACCGTCTGGCAACGCATCAGCGAGGTCGACGACAAACTGGAAAGTCGGCTTGATTTCGCGTTCAGCGAAAAATACGGCTATTTGACCGCCTGCCCGACGAACGTCGGCACGGGATTGCGGGTCAGCGTGATGCTCCACCTGCCGGCGCTCGTGTTGTCCAAGGAAATCGAGAAGGTGTTTCGGTCGCTTCAAAAAGTCAATCTCGCCGTTCGCGGCATCTACGGCGAAGGTTCGCAGGCCCTGGGCGATTTTTACCAGATCAGCAACCAGATCACGCTCGGCCAGACGGAAGCGGACCTGATCCAGCGGGTCGGCAACATCATCCCGCAAATCATTCAATACGAGCGGCAGGCCCGGGACTATTTGATGGAACAGAAACAGGAAGCGCTGCTCGACCAATGCAGCCGGGCGCTGGGGTTGCTTTCGACCGCCCGGACGATCAGCACGGAAGAGGCGATGCACCATTTGTCGAGCGTCCGGCTTGGCGTGAACATGCGGATTCTCGACGCTCCGGACATCGCGACCGTCAACGATCTCCTGCTGCATATCCAGCCGGCGCACCTGCAAAAACTGACCGGCGGCGAACNNACCGCCCCGCAGCGCGACGCGGCGAGGGCCGAGTATTTGCGCAAACGCCTGGCGAAATAACCGGTCGGCAGCGCATACGTGACCGAATCGCCATTGACATTTCCCCATGGACATTGCCCGAGGTTTTGACCGGAAGACGCGACCGACCTCGCAGGAGAGGTGTTTTGATGCTTTCTTTATCTTTCCGTTTTTTCCTTGTCACCGTGATTGTCGGATCGGTGGTTGTCGGATCGGGAATGCAGCGCCGCGGGGCTTATCGGGCAACGGTGCCGCCTCCGCAGCCGGTACGAGACGTCGATCGAATCCGTTTGTTGCCGCAACAACGGACGCACTCGGCCGAAACGGAAGCCCGAGCCGTCGCGGCGCCGATCGAAGGACGGGGTGCGGACCCGGGCACCGACCACGCCAAACGACAAGCGAACGCACAACGCGAGGCAACCCCTCGTTCCGGTCTTTCAGCTTCCGATCATCCGGATTCCGGCCCGCCCGGTTTTGTTCCGCCGCTGATGCGACCGCCGGAATCGATCACGTTTCCGCCGCCGCGCGATGATGAGCCCCGGAATATCCCCAAAACGATCCTGATTGCCGGCAACCCGAGAGGAGAGGGGTTGTACACGATCCGCATCCGGATTCCGCGGGGAATGGCGCCCACGCCGCACGTCCACCCCGATTCCCGGATGTCCGTCGTGCTTTCGGGCGTTTACTATTTCGGGTACGGTGATATAATCAATGCGGACACGGCGACGGCGCTCGGTCCGGGCGCTTTTTTCACGGAGCCGGCCGGAATGCCGCATTTCGGCTGGGCCAAAGACGCCGAGGTCGTGATTCAATCCACCGGATACGGACCTTCCGGGACCCGGGTCGTCCCGATGCGCGGCGACGAAAACGGCGATGTTCACGGCAGCGTCCCCGACAGCGCCCGCCGCGAGGAAAGCACCCCGTGAAAAGAAGGCGGGTATCCGTTTTTGCCGATCTGCGAACATCCTGGAAACGCGATGAAAACGAACATCTGGTCAAACCTGCGTGGCGGCGTTGAAGGGAGCCTCGCCGGGTTTCAACCATGCGGCGCGCAGGTACGGCCGGATCGACACGTCAGCACTTTTTCGCGAGTCTATCATCTTTTTTTTCACCTCCATTTTTTCCGGCATGGAACTTCACGTATTCAAATATCCTCACCCCATATTGAAGCAGAAGGCGAAACCGATCAAAAAGATCGATGCGGCGCTTCGGGACCTGGTCGTAAGAATGTTCGCGCTGATGTACGAAACCGAAGGCGTCGGCCTGGCGGCCAACCAGGTCGGGCTGCCCCTGCAACTGTGCGTCATCAACCCGACGGGCGACAAGGCGAAACCGGAGGAGGAGGTCGTCCTAATCAACCCGGTTATCCGCAGACGCAAGGGAAGTGCCGAGGAAAGCGAGGGATGCTTGAGTTTTCCGGAGATTCACGCTTCCGTCGTCCGGCCCGACGCGATCGAGATCGAGGCAATCTCGTTGAACGGCGAAGTACGGAGTTTCGCATGGAAAGGTTTTTTGGCGCGGGTCGCCCAGCATGAACTGGACCATCTTCACGGCGTCGGTTTTATCGACCGGTTGACCCCGACGGTTCTCCTGTCGATCAAGGAGGAATTGGAAGCGCTGGAAATCGAGTTCGAAAGCAATCGGCGTCTCGGTTTCCTTCCGAGCGAGGAAGAAATGCTGAAACAATGGGATCAGGCGGAGATAAACGCGTGGGTGGGGGCGTCATCCCGCACCTGACACGACATGCCCGGAGACATGATTTTCACCGGATTTTCACCGAAAGGAGAATGCCATGAAAAAATACGTATGCGACATTTGCGGTTATGTTTACGATCCGGCAACCGGCGACCCGGACGGCGGCGTCGCGCCGGGAACCGCTTTCGAGGATATTCCCGACGATTGGGTTTGTCCCCTCTGCGGTGTCGGGAAAAGCGATTTCAATCCGGTCGACTGAGCACGGCCGGTTTTTCGTCAGTGCAGCAGGAACTTGACGACGAAAAATCCGCCGATAAGAAGGACGCAGAAAACGACGGCGAGGACCTCGAAGTATTGTTCGATCCAGCTTTTCACGGTCGGACCGAAAAAATAAAGCAAGGAAGCGACCGCGTAAAACCGCAAGCCCCGGCCGATGATCGACGCGATGATAAACATCGGGATTCCGATTTCGCAAACACCGGCGACGATGGTAAACAATTTGTACGGAATCGGCGTCATCGCGGCGGTGAAAATGGCGCCGAAACCGTATTCATGGTAGAGATTTTTTACGGTGTCGAATCCCTGGGGTGTGAAACCGGGAACATACTTGAAGAAGAAATCGGCAAACATTCCCCAGAGCGCGAAACCGATCAGATATCCCACCAGGGCCCCGAGGACGGAACCGACCAGGTTGACCGTCGCGTAAAAAAAGGAACGTTTCGGTTTTCCGGCCGAAAGCGCGACCTGCAACACATCCGGCGGGATCGGAAAAAACGAACTTTCCGCGAAAGAAAGGACGAACAGTGCCGGGGTTCCGTACGGAGTGTCGGCCCAGGAAAGAACCCAATCGTACAGACGGCGCACGATCCCCCGTTTTTTCAGGGGCTCCGTCGAACTGTTTTCCGGAGGGACGGACAAGATATCGGTATCGTGTGAAACGGTGCTCATGGCGTCTTATACCAAATCGGCCCGCTTGAAACAAGAGCAATATCGCCGACTCTCCGTAAGATGAAAAACAGGCGGTTCTCACCCAAAGACCATTGAAAAGACTATTGAAAATAACATGACGGCAAGCGGCACGGAGAAGAGGCCGCCCGAGATGACGGCGAAGACGGCCCGACCCAAGCCGTGAAGGCCGGGATGTTTTTTGATATGGATGAGGGCGATTATCCCCAGAATCAGGGCGATGGGGGCCAGAACGATTGATATCGCAAACAAGCCGGCGTAACCCGCCGCGATGGCCCAAAGAGACGTTTTCACGGGAATAACCCATTCCATTCCCGGCATGTCGGCGATGTCGTTTGGAACGGCCCGGGCATTCCCGCCACCGGTCGGGTAATTCGCGGTCACGGCGTTCGGAACGAAAGAAATATCGGGAAACAGGCTTGGAAACGTGCCTGCCTGGACCCAGTCGGCCTGCCCTTGGGCCCAGAGAAAATCCGTCGGCGCAACGGTTCCGTTTTGCGCTTTTTCCTTGATCTGTTCCGGCGAAAACGGGCCGTCTTGTCGCCCGTTTTGATGAATGAACCACTGTTGTGTCATAGACGCATCCTTTTCTACCGTAGCCGGTTGAGTCGTTG
>DOMV01000052.1:464-3057 GCA_003509805.1 Planctomycetaceae bacterium | reverse complement strand
TCCACGCCGAAGACGGCGAGAAAATCGCGCACGAAACCCTGCGCGTCGGATTTTTCGCTCCGGGCGTTTTTCCAGCGTTTGGCAAACGCGGCGGCATCCAGTTCAATGTCTTCCCAGGGTAACGGCATGGTGCGTGAAAATGAGGAGAGGGGCTCCACGTCACGGGTCAAAACGGGTGCGTCCGTTTTTTCCCCTCCTGGGTTTCGTCGTCCAGGTCGGAGAAGAGATTCAGGAGCGTCTCGGCGCGGTCGTATTGATTTTCATCATGTTTTTCGCCGTGTTTTTCGCCATGCTTTTCGTCGGCCAGGAGACGGACGGCATCCTGCAAGAGCGTGCGCCGGGGATCGTCCGTCGCTTCGCCCACTCGGAGAGCGGCGGCATCGTAACGGTCGAACATCGCGGCAATCTCCAGGAGGGCGTACCGGATATCGAGAAAATATGTGTCGAGAACCTGTGTGGGTGTTTGCATGGCGTCGAGGGTGGATTATACTGGAAACGCGGTGAAAACGGACATTCGATCACGTCTGCCTGCCGCACTCGCTCGCCTTTAACGTCCGTTCAGACAAGTGCTTAAACGGANNGGATTGTCATGCCGTTCGAAGCATATTTGGTATCCGCGAAAAAAAATGACCGATGTTCGCGCCGTTTTCCCGCGGATCCGCTGCTTCCTTCGGCTTCACGGACGCTTCGCCCGGTCGCAGCTCGTTCAAATTTTTGACGGAAGCACAGTAATTCCGGCACGCATTCCGGCACTTTTCCCCCAATCGTATCGGCCCTCTCGATTGTATCGGCTGACGCGGCTGGAATCAACAAGTGTCCGGAATCGGCGATCGGAATGCCGCGTAAAACGGAATGAACGGAACGGAATGATCCCTTACCTGAAACTGATGCGGATTTCGGCGTTGCCGACGCTTTGGGCAAATACCTTGACGGCCCTTTGTCTCGGTATGTTCAGTGTGTGCGGTTCGCCGTTTCCACCGGGATCAGGTTATTGGCCGGTCGTGTGCGTGCTCGCGGCGTCAACATGTTTTTACCTGGCCGGGATGGTCCTGAACGATTTTTTCGACGCGAAGATCGACGCGGTGGAACGGCCGG
The DNA here is from genome assembly GCA_003509805.1 of Planctomycetaceae bacterium. Taxonomy (GTDB): domain Bacteria; phylum Planctomycetota; class Planctomycetia; order Pirellulales; family Thermoguttaceae; genus UBA8133. The sequence continues at coordinate 1,962 of DOMV01000052.1, read as the reverse complement.
AACGGGTCATTCCCTCAGGGGATATCCCAAGATGGGCGGCCGGTGTTCTTGGTTTGGCACTCCTGATATTCGGCTGGATTTGCGTCGCGGCGTGCGGTCGACCGCACGGGAATCCGCTCCTGTATCAGGCGGCCTTGGTCCTGACGTTCTGCATCGTCGCTTACGACGCATGTTTGAAACAGGTGCCTTTTCTCGGGCCGATCGTCATGGGGACATGTCGGTTTTCCAACGTATTCTTCGTACTGGTCTTTACAGAAGATGTCGGCTCCTGGTCGCAACTTTGCCCGATCGAGTTCGGGCAACTCCGCGGAAGTCTCCTTTACCCTTGGCTCGTCGGTATCTATGTAACCGCCCTGACGATCCTGTCGCGCTACGAAACCGGGTCGCCGCACATCCGGCGGCTCGTCGGCCTCGGCCTGGCGATGCTGATCCCGCTGGATTCGCTGATTTGCCTGATTTTCATGGGACCGGTCGAGGCAACCGTCGTTTTGTGCCTTTACCCGGTTGCGCTGGGACTGCGCCGGATCGTTCCGATGACCTGATCGCCCGGCTTCACGCAGCGTCGTCAACGGATTGTCGGATCATACCGGCGGACGATGACGACGGAGTTGATGCCGACCATTCCGAAAGAGTTGTTCAGGATCGTGTCCACGCGACCGACTTCACGGGGCGTATCGACGACGAGGTTGTCGATCGCGCATTTCGGATCAAGTTCTTCGCAATTGATCGTCGGGTGGATGATTCCGTCGTCGAAAGAGGGCAAATTTCCGGCGAGTTCCAGCACCCCGGCGGCGCCCATCGCGTGACCGATAAAGCTTTTCGTGTTATTGACGTACGTTTTTTCGGAGTCGGCGAAGACCTCCTTGACGGCCGCGATTTCCAAGTCGTCGCCCGAGGGCGTCGCGGTCGCATGCGTGCTTACCAGGTCGATTTCCCGGGGAGAGAGATTCGCTTTTTTCAGGGCTTTTCGCATACATTCGGCCTGCCGTCGCGCGTTGGGAAGGACAAAGTCGCTCGCATCGCTGTTCATGCCCCAACCGACGATTTCGCCGTGGATTTTCGCCCCTCGCTTTCGGGCATCTTCCAGACGCTCCAGCGTGTAGAGGCAGCCCCCTTCCGAAACGACGATCCCGTTTCGCCGCACATCGAACGGTCGCGACGCCTTTGCCGGGTCCTCGTGGGTCGCCAACGCGTTCTGGGCCGCGAAGGCTGCGAAGATGCCGAACGTGTGGATGCTTTCCGAAACGCCGCCGGCGATTGCGAGATCGACTTCGCCGAGCAGGAGTTGCTGGACCCCCTGGATCATCCCGGCGTTCCCGGCTGCGCAGGCTGCGCCGAGACAATAATGGGGGCCCGAGATTTCCAGGTTGAGCGTGACTTCACCGGCCGGGTTGTTCGCGACCGTCCGGGGATTATGGTGGTGCGACCACATTTTGCAATCGTAATCGAACTGCTTGATGTTGTAAATCTCGTTTTCCGTCTCGACGTTGCCGTGCTC
>DOMV01000052.1:216-446 GCA_003509805.1 Planctomycetaceae bacterium | reverse complement strand
GCCTCGTTGGCACAATAAACGGCGATGCTGCCCGCCCTGGTTCCGCGCCGCACGTCCTTCTTCTTCTGGTAGCGCAACTCGTCGAACGTGCAAATTCCCGCGAGTGTTTTCCCGAAATACCGGATTTCATAGGGGGAAATCCCGCTTTTTCCGGCAAGCAGCGCGCCGCGGTATTCTTGGAGATTGTTGCCGTTGGGGGCGGTCAAACCGACGCCGGTGATGACGATACG
>DOMV01000052.1:0-125 GCA_003509805.1 Planctomycetaceae bacterium | reverse complement strand
AATTTCAATTGTTTTCAGTATACCGAAAAAAACGACGGGCACGGAAAGTTGTCGAAGCCCGCGATCGGGAAAACCCAACCGGTTTCGGTCCGGTTCGGTATGTACCGGGAACGCGATGAAAACGA
>DOMV01000012.1:13095-14118 GCA_003509805.1 Planctomycetaceae bacterium | reverse complement strand
GGATTGTTCGCGGGAGGATTATCCGCCGTTCGCAGTATAAATCGGGGAAACGGCATCTTGCCGATTCCGTCCTTACGCTCAAAACTCATCCTTTGTTCGCAACGTCGAACTTCAGCTCTCGTGGGAAAAAACGTCGGTTGCTTGATTTTGACGTTGCATGGCGTTACAATGCCGGGACCCGCTCGGTTATTTGTTCGTTTGCCCCGTTTGCCCGTGTGCTGGAAACCGTTGAAATTCCCGGGGCGGGTACTCGTATTTCGGTCCAAAATCTTTTGCGAGCCTGCGGCAGAAACAGGACACGGCGGAGCCCGGCAACGTCGGGGAAACCGCCGGTCACGTTTTTTCTCACAGGTCGTTTTCGTCACGTCCAACCCTGTTCGGAGGAGACATGAATCGTTTATCACGTAGATCGTTTATCACGTCGGCGTCGCTTGCCGTGGCGGCTCCGCTCGTCCTTCCTGCGGCGGTTCTCGGGAGAGAGGGCCGTGTCTCGCCCAACGAGCGGATCGGCATGGCCCTGATCGGTTGCGGCGGCCAAGGTCGCGGCGATATGGGAAACCTCTTGAATTACGACGAGGTTCGATTTCTCGCCGTCTGCGATCCCGTACCGGAACACCGGGCTGAGGCGAAAAAACGTGTTACGGACAGATACAAAAGCGTCGACTGTGCCGAGTACGCGGATTTTCGCGAAGTGCTCGAACGTCCCGGTTTGGACGCCGTGTTGATCGCGACGCCGGACCATTGGCATTCGACGATCACGATCGCGGCGGCGAAAAAAGGAATCGACGTTTACTGCGAGAAGCCGGAAACGCTGACGGTCCGGGAAGGTCGTCGCGTGGCCGACGCCGTGAAAAAATACGGGATCGTTTTTTCCGGCGGTTCCCAGCGCGTGATCGGCGATTACGGCGATATTCCCCGGTTGCTCTGGGGCGGCGCGATCGGTGAAATCAAGGAAGTCCACGTCGATTGCGGCGGTCCGCCACGCGACTGCAACCTGCCGGAACAACCGACGCCGGACGGTAT
>DOMV01000012.1:0-13051 GCA_003509805.1 Planctomycetaceae bacterium | reverse complement strand
GCGGCGGCATGACCGACTGGGGCTGCCACCGTTTCGGGGCGGCGATGTTTGCGACCCAAAAACACCTGACGGGGCCCGTCGAAATCCTGCCCGGCGAAAAGAACGACAAAAAACGTTTGACGTACATTTTCGAGGACGGCATGAAAATGTATCATTCGCATTGCGGCGACATTCTCTATGAAGGAACCGAGGGGTCGATGATGCGCGCCCGCAACCAATCGATCATCGGCAAATACCGCAAACCCGAAACCCGGGTCGAAATCCCCGGCTACCGTTGGTTCAAGCCTTGGGAAGACCGCGGCATCTTCGGCGATTTCGTCTATTGCGTCAAAACGCGCCAACAACCGTTCCGCAACATCGAAGCGGCACACCGGACGGCGACCGTCTGCCATCTCGGCAACCTGGTTTACTGGCTTGGGAGGCCGATCAAATGGGACCCCGTCAAGGAAGAAATCGTCGGCGATCCCGAGGCGTCCCGGTGGCTCGACCGCCCGAAACGTTCGCCGTGGATCGACACTGTTTGACGATCGGGGGACGTGAATAAAAACAACTCCGTGCCGGCGATCCCGGACACACGGGGACTCGTATTCTTTTCGCACGAAAACCAGAACACGGTAAACTGAAAGCCATTGAAATNNATTTCCCGAAGCCGACGATTTAGAGCCTGCCCACCGGAAACGACACTGCCGAAGGTAAGCAGGCGGATAGGACGGAAAACTCAACCGGCTTCGGTGTATAAACACCTCAATTTTTGAAGAGATAACATGAAATACACAGTGACAATGTTTCTTGGCGCGCTATTCCTTTGCGCACCGTTCTTTGGCGCGACGATTTACGCGCAGGACGCGACTCCGGTCGCCGAATTGTTCAAAGCCGGTCTCGCCGACATGCAATCCGACGACGCGGGTCGGATTGAAAACGGACGCCTGGGTTGGCAAACCCTTTGCTTCGAGGCCGGCGCACCCGGCCGGGAACAGCGTAAAGCCGAGGTGATTCGCTTGATGGCGGACGCGCTCGAAAAAGGCGACTTGAACGTTTCGGCCCGGTTTTGGTTGATCCGTCAACTCGGACGGCTGGACAACGGGGACAACGCGGCCCTGATCGGAAAATTCTTTGCCGACGCCGACCGTTCGGTTCGCGACGAGGCCGTTTGGAGCCTGGCCAACATCCCGAATATTCAAGCGGGCAAAGTCCTTGAAGAATTGGCGGCCAAAGAAACCGACGCCGATAAAACACTCGCTTTGCAGAACGCCCTGAAATACCGGGCCTCCCGGAAAGAAGTCGATCTGCCGCAACTGGACGACATATTCAAATCCCTCGAAAGCGACGATTCGACGGCCTGCCAGTATATGTTGCCGAATTTGCCTTGGCTCGTCGATGTCAGCATCGCAGACGTCCCGAATTACCAAACCCGTTTTTCGAAACTGAAACCGCAGGCCCAGGCGCTTCTCATGGACGCGTTGGCGGCCCGACGTGACCGGAGTGCCCTGCCGCTTGCCGTCGAGATGACGAAAAACGGCGACGCGCAAATCCGCCTTGCCGGTTTTCGTGCGATCGGCCTTCTCGGCGACGCCTCGATGGTGCCGCTGTTGACGGCGAAGATTCGCGAAGGCGGCGATTTAGGCGAAACCGTGCGCAATTCACTGGTTCGATTGAATTTCGACGGGGCCGACAAAATGCTCCTGGAAGCGTACGAAAAAACGGATGACAACGGCGCCAAAGCCGATTTGCTCAACGTTTTCAACCGGCGCAAAGGCGCGGTTGCGGTTCCGGCCTTTGAAAGCGGCCTGAAGTCCGCCGATGAGACGATCCGCGGGGTATCCATCGGCTCGCTGGCGGAAGTCGGACAGCAAGCGTCGATCCCGGCACTCGTGGATCGCTATTTCGTCGAGGAAAAAAAGGAGTTCCGTGATGCGATCGAAAAAGCGATCGTCCAGATCGAGTCGCGCTACAGCGAAGAAGACGGTCGGGGAAAAATGCTTTGCGAGGAAATCGCCCAATGCGACGAAACCCGGCAGGTCCAGTTGATCCCGTTGCTCGGCCGGATCGGGGGCACCGAAGTCCGTCAATTCGTTTTGGATCAATACCGGGCCGGAAAACCCGCGGTTAAGGAGGCGACTTTCAGGGCGTTGTGCAATTGGACCGACGCTTCCGTCGCCGACGAGCTGTACAAAGTCGCATCCGCGTCGGGCGATCCCAAGGCCCCGACGGCGGCACGGTCGTATATTCGCATCGTGACATTGGATGCGCACGGGCGCTCCGCCAAAGACAAGCTCGCCTATGTCGAGAAAGCGATGAGCGTTGCCAAATCGGTCGACGATCGGCGTTTTCTTTTGACCCGGCTTGACCCGTCGCGTTGCATCGAGGTCTTCCGTTTCGCCGTCAAATACGTCGACGACCCGGAACTCGAACAGGCAGCCTGTAGGGCGGTCGTCGACATGGCGAACGACACCGGATTTCACATGAGCAATCGTGCGGAAATCGAACCGTGGCTCGACAAGGTGATCGAAAAATCGAAAGACAACAATCACGTCGAGCGGGCCAAGCGGTATAAAGCGAGGCGTTAAGCGTGTTTATGCCGAATCCGGGTCCGTGCCGCACCGGGCGGATCCGTAGCGGCACACGCCCGGTTGCGGTATAAATCTTTCAGCAATCAAATCAAAAACGACAGGGCCTGTGGAAGGTCCTCGGTCTCAATCCCACCCTTTCAACTCACGCACAACGAAAAACATGAAAATACGATTACTCTCTCTGGCGGCGGCCCTGTTTGCAGCCGTGACGTTTGTCGCCGCGACGGACGCTCAGGAACGAAAAACGGACAAAAAAGCGAAAATTCTCCATTTCACCCGATCCAGCAGCGAAGGGCACGGGCCGGCCCGAATGCAGGAAGACGGCACGACGATTTCCGGTTCCGCGCTGAAAACGTTCTGCAACGATCATGGCATCGAATTGGTTGAAAGCCATGACGGCCGGATTTTCGACGGCGACGTGAGCGAATTCGACGCTTTCGTTTTCTATACGACCGGCGGCTTGCAGGACGAGAACACAAAAATCCCGACAATGCGTCCGATGAGTGAGGACGGTATCAAAAAACTTATCGCGGCGGTACGGAGCGGCAAGGGCTTCGTGGGCATCCATTCCGCCACGGACACGCACTGCAAACTCCGTATCGACGGCAGGGATCCCTATGTCGCGATGTCGGGCGGTCGTTTTTGCGGTCACGGCCCCTCGCAGTTCATGACGATCAAGGCCGTCGAACCGATCGAAGTTCCCTGGCTTAAAAAGTTGAACGGCGAGTTCACCGCCCACGACGAATGGTATGCGATGAGGGAATTCAATCCCGACATGCATGTCGTCTATGCCATGCAAACGGCACAATTGTTCCCGCATCCGGAGAATCTCAAGCATTACGGTCGTGCCGATTTTCCGCTCTGCTGGATTCGCATGGAAGGAAAGGGCCGCGTGGCCTACACGCCCCAGGGGCATGACGACAAATTCTGGTGGAATAAGGAAAATGTTCGTCGTGTCGGCGAATTCGTTTTATGGTCGCTGGGACGATTCGATATGGATACGACGCCGAATATCGAAAAAGTTTGCCCCGGTTATGCCGAAAAGCAGTAGGGCGTTCCGTATATCAAAGGTTTATACACCGAAGCCCGTGTGCGAGCCGCGCGGGCTCCCGTGGTGGTTCGCCTCGGACAGCCCGGCCGTGAGTACACGGCGGTCGCTCCTGATTCGGCGATCTCTTTGCCGCGATTCCCGTTTTTTTGGACGAAACGCTTGCTTGAGGGATGTTTTCAATTATAATTGACTCCGTGTTCGTCGAAATTTCCCTGTCTTCATCCACAGATTCATGACCGGTTCACTTACAGTACCGCCGCTTCCTTGGGCCGCCTTTCATCTTCCGCCGTGGGTCGACGCCCTGAAATATATCGATATCGCGGCACTCGGCGTTGTCCTCTTGTTCATCGCCTTGGTTGCGCTCATGCGAACCGTCCTGCCGAAAACCGGCGCGATCGCCTGGGTCACCGCCAAAGAAGCGGTTTTCCAGCCCCTCTTCCTGATTCTGGTCCTGATCGGGCTGTTCGCCCTGTTTCTTTTTCCGTACATCCCTTACAATACGCTTGGCGATGACATCAAATTGCTTATCATGGAAGGGCTTACACTGATAAGGCTTCTCACGATCTTCCTTGCCGTATGGATTGCCAGTTCCTCGATCGCCGACGAACTCGACGGTAAAACGGCGCTCATGGCCCTCTCCAAGCCGGTCGGTCGGCCGACGTTCATCGCCGGAAAATATCTCGGTGTCATGCTCGCCGTGACCGCGCTGTTTTTAATCCTTGGCATCTTCTTCCTGAACACGATTTCCTACAAGGTCGTCTATGATGCCCGGGAAATGTCGAAAGAAGTGCCCTCCGCGATCGATTGTTTCGAGCAGGTACGCAAAATCCTGCCGGGCTTGATTCTCGCTTATTTTGAAACCTGCCTTTTCGGAGCGATCGCCGTTGCTGTTTCGACCCGTTTTTCCTTGCTGCCGAACATCACCATATCGCTAACGATTTATCTCTTGGGGCACCTGATTTCGGTTATCGTTCAATCTTCCGTCGGACAGTTTGCCCCGGTCGCTTTCGTCGCCAATCTCTCCAGCGCCGTCCTTCCGAATCTCGATCCCTTCAGTATGGAGACGGCAATCGCGATGGAAAAGGAAATCACGTGGAGTTATGTCGGCGCATGCGGATTATACATGTTTCTCTTCTGTTCCTTCGCCTTCGTCGTCTCGTTGCTCCTGTTCGAAGACCGTGATTTGGCGTAATCGTTGTCATACTTCGGGCGGCGTGAAAATCCCCCCGCGAACAATCGCTTGCCGCTCGGACAAGACGCGTAAGCTCATGTTTCACAAGAGGTTGGATCGATTGAGTGCGGTAAGCTGGCTTGACCAAAATGTCCGTTTTCATCGCGTTTCCAGTATACCATGTTCGGACCCGTATTCATCCGCGAGTTGACGATCGCCCCGCGCCGCGAGGCGACCTTCGTGTTGCGCAGCCTGTATGCGGGCGTCCTGATGCTCCTGGTCGTTACCGCGTGGCTCGTTTTCAGCGGTACGCAACTGATAACGGACATCGGCGATTTCGCGCGTTTTGCGCAAACGCTTTTCACGCTGCTCGCCCCGCTCCAGCTCGTCCTGCTGACTTTTTTCGCCGCAATGCTTTCCGCCGGGGCCGTGGCGCAGGAAAAGGATCGTAAAACGTTGGTCCTGCTCCTTTTGACCCGGATGTCGAACGCGGAATTGGTCCTCGGCAAATTGATGGCCGGGTTACTGCCGATCTTTTCGATGTTGCTCGTTTCGATCCCGGTTTTCATGCTGGTCGTCCTGCTCGGGGGCGTTTCCTATCCGCAGGTCGTCCGCGTTTTTCTGACCACGTTTTTTTCGATTCTCGTTTTCGGCAGCCTTGGAAGCATGGTCGCCCTGTGGCGCGAGAAAACATTCCAGGCCCTTGCGACGACGCTCCTGCTGCTCGTGATCTGGATCGGACTTTTCGAAGCCGTCGGCGCAGGCATGCTCGGTTCCCATTGGGGCCCCCTTTCGACAAAGGCGATTGCAGCCGCTCTGAGTCCCTGGACCGCGACGCTTAACGCCGCTTATCCCGCCGTCGAAACGAATTGGCTCGCCCCGATCATGTCCTACCTGACAGCGGCCGGGCTGCTTGCCGTCTTTGTCAACGCGATCGCCGTCGCCATGGTCCGCGTCTGGAATCCTTCCCGCGAAACACGATCGACGACGATCGAACAGGATACGTGGATTCACAAGCAGGGCGTGGAAGAAACACTCGCCGATGCGATCGCCTTCGACAAGATCGCCGAATGGGAGGCGACTCGAATCGTCGACAAAGCGGACGAACCAGCGGTCAAGGGCGCCGTTACGAGCGAGGACGTCACGAACGAGAACGTCGCGAACGAGGCCGAGGTCATTCGTACCCATGGCGCCGGCGGTCGTGTCCGTCACGCCTGGGACAACCCGATTCTTTGGCGCGAGGTGCGGACACGGGCCTACGGGCGTAAAATCTGGATGATCCAGGCCGCATACATGCTGTTTTTCGCGATGTGTGCCTGGTCGCTTCACTCCATCGTGCAAACCCAGATCACGCCGAGTCCCGCGCAGTTGGCGGCTCCCCTTGTTCCCCTGATTTTTCTTTCACTCGTCCTGGTCAACGCCCAGGCCGTTTCTTCGCTCACTTCGGAACGCGACGGCGGAACGTTCGACCTGCTTTTGGTGAGCGACATCACGCCCGGGGAATTCGTTTTCGGGAAACTCGGCGGCATCTTTTACAACATGAAATGGTGCATCCTTCTCCCGCTATCGCTTTGCATCGCCCTTTACGCGATGAGAGGCATCGACGGATCGACCCTGTTCTACCTGCTTGCGTCGCTGGCGGTCCTTTACCTGTTCGTCGCGATGATCGGTTTGCATATCGGGATGAATTATGAGAATACGCGCACGGCCGCCGCCATGAGTCTGGGGATCGTCTTCTTTCTTTTCGTAGGAGTCGCGGCCTGCATCTGGATCATGATCGTGTTCAGCGGCTCCTTTCAAACGCAGCTTCAACCTTTTCTCGCCTTCATGCTCGGCGGCGGGATCGGGTTGTACCTCACCTTGGGCGGCCGCAATCCATCCCAGGCGATCACGCTCTCGGCCTTCCTGCTCCCTCCGTTTACGTTTTATGTAATCACGAGCCTGCTCCTGGGCGATTTGCATCTCGGTTTCGCCGTCGGCGCGCTTGCCTACGGATTTACGACCGCAGCCATGTTGATCCCGGCCGTCGCCGAATTCGACGTCGCGACCGGAAGAACGACGGCCGATTGAACCTGTTCGGGGAAAGGGGCCGGGAGTGATCCTCCCGTGCTCGTCGACCGTCTGCAAACCGCCTGTCGCCCGCCTGTTTTTCAACCTCATCACTCCGACGATTTCCATGTTCGACTACACCGTTTTCGACATTCCCACCCCCTACTACGTGATCGACCGGGCGCTGATCCGCCGTAACATGAAAATCCTGCAGGATGTGCAGGAACGTTCCGGATGCAAGATACTGCTCGCACTCAAGGCGTTCTCGACATGGTGCGCTTTCAAGGACATGGCCCCCTATCTCGCGGGGGTCGCCGCCAGCAGTTATAACGAGGTGCGGCTGGGCAGGGAGGAATTCGGCAAGCTCGTCCAACTGTATTCGCCCGCCTATGCCGATGAGGAAATCAAATCGGTCCTGCCGATGGTCGATTATCTCGTTTTCAATTCCGAGGCCCAGTTCAAATTGTTCCATCCGCATATCAAGAAAATTCGCGACAAGGAAAAACGGAAAATCCATTGCGGGTATCGGATCAACCCGGAGTATTCCGAAGTCCTCACGGAAATTTACAATCCCTGTACGAGCCGTAGCCGGTTCGGGATTCGCATCGAAACGATGCATGAAATTTCTTCCCTCTCGGGGATCGACGGTTTCCATTTCCACACGATGTGCCAGCAGGGTTCCGACGTCCTCGTGCGGACGCTCGAACTGGTCGAGGAGCGTTTTGGAAAATACTTCAAGAAACTCAAATGGATCAATTTCGGCGGCGGACACCACATCACCCGGGCCGGTTACGACGTCGATCAGCTTTGCGACGTGATCGCCGATTTCCGCAAACGGACCAAGCTCGAAGTTTTTTTGGAACCGGGCGAAGCCCATGTTCTCAACACGGGCTTCCTGGTTTCAAGCGTCCTCGACGTCAACGAGAATCCGAGCAGTATCGACGTCGCGATCGTGGACACCTCGGCCGCGGCGCACATGCCCGACGTGCTGGAAATGCCGTATACCCCGGAGCTGGTCGGAGCCCGGCGCGTCGTCGAGATTGTCGATACGGATTCCCCGCTCGAAGAGGGCCGGTATAAATACGTCATCGGCGGCAAGACCTGTCTTTCGGGCGATTTGATCGGCGAATACCTGTTCCGCAAGCCGCTCAAGATCGGCGACCGGGTCACGTTCGCGGACATGTCGCAATACACGATCTGTAAAAACACGATGTTCAACGGCCTGAATCCGCCGTCGATCGTCACTTGCGACAGCGAAGTGCCCGGCGGTGCCGTCGAAATCGTTCGTCGATTCGGTTACGAGGATTTCAAATCGCGGTTGAGTTGAAAACCGAACGATTTGATGCCGAAGCCGCCTGAATTTTCCGTCCGACCGCCTGTTTATACCGAAGCCGGTTGCGTCGTTGGTAAACACCGTCCGTTTTAACCGCTCGTTTACCCTCCGGGCAGTGTTGTTTCCGGTGGGCGGGCGTTCCGGTACGGCGTCGAACCACGGGTAACCGCCGTGTACTCACAGCCGGNNTCGCGACCGGCTTCGGGAAATTTTAAACGCTTCCAGTGGAATTTCGTCAAGGATCGGTCCGCACGCACCAAACGAACATCATGACCATACCGGCATTCCCGGGATTTACTCCCGTCGCGTTGGATTTGAGATCGGAAATGCATCCTTATCTTTCCATGACGCCCGACGGGGTTTCCGAATTCACGTTTTCCAATCTGTTCCTGTTTCGAAATCGCTACGACTATCAAATTTCGCGGGTGCGGGAGAAAACGTTCATCATTTCCGGCCGGCATGACGGGAAACGGTTTTTCATGACCCCCTGTTCGGCGCCGGGCAGGTGCGTCCTGACGCGGCTTTTCAAGGACCACGACTATTGGAAGGGCGTCTCCGATTCGATACTTTATCCTTGCCGTGCCTGCCTGGAACAATACGGCATCGAATTCGCCGAGGATCGGAATAATTTCGATTATCTCTATCTTCGCGGCAATTTGGCGGAGCTGCCCGGCAAAAAGTATCACAAAAAGCGAAACCTGGTCAACACCTTCCATAATTCCTATTCTCACCGGGAACAGGAACTGACCCGGGAGTCGATCCCCCTTGCAATCAACGTATTGGAGCAGTGGAAGGAAGAAAAGGGGATTGCCGGCGATTACACAGCCGCGCGGGAAGCGTTGGAGCTTTTCGATGTTCTCGGGATGCGGGGGAAACTTTATTTTATCGAGGATCGGCCCGTCGGCTGGTGTCTGGGTGAATATCTCGCCAAAGGAAGAATCTTCGCCGTCCATTTTGAAAAAGGACTCGATCAATATAAGGGGATTTACCAATTCATGAACCGGGATTTCGTCGCCTCCCTCCCCGAAAGCTGTCGTTACATCAACAGGGAACAAGACTTGGGCGACGAGGGGCTCCGGCAGGCCAAAATGACTTACCGGCCATCCTGTTTTGTCCGAAAATACATCGGCAGACAAGTAGCGGCAAACAGATAGCTGCACGTAGGTAGCGGCAAGCCGGAAGCCTGCCGGGCCCCTTTTTCGACGGACACCATTTTCATTACAAGTACCAAAAATACCGGAAACGCGGTGAAATTGGTTGTTTGGCCAAGCCTGCTTGCCGCACTCACTTGCCACAACTTTTGTTGATGCAAGTATTTACGCGGATCGTTCGAGCGACAGGCGATTGTTCGCGGGAACGATTTCAGGCCGTTTATGGTATACGTTGCCGGTCGGGATTGCGATTTTCGTTAGAGTCGGTATAATCAGGCTTGTCGTATCGGATCGCCGGTTGAGTTTTCCGTTTCATCCGCCTGCTTACCCTTCAGGCAGCGTCGTTTCCCAAAGCCGATATGGGCGCAGCCTGTTTCGTTTTCCCCCTCTTCCCCATCAACAAAGGATCATTGCGGATTGTTTATGTTGACAGAAAAAGAACGTTTGCCGTACAAAGTCGCCGATATGTCGCTGGCCGATTGGGGGCGAAAAGAAATCGCCTTGGCCGAAAACGAAATGCCGGGGCTCATGGCCCTGCGGAAAAAACATGCGAAAGACCAGCCGCTCAAAGGCGCGAGAATCGCCGGTTGCCTTCACATGACCATTCAAACCGCCGTCCTGATCGAAACGCTCACGGCCCTCGGCGCCGAGGTTTCGTGGAGCAGTTGCAACAAATTTTCAACGCAAGATCATGCCGCGGCCGCAATTGCGGCGACCGGCGTCCCTGTGTACGCATGGAAGGGGCTCACCGACGACGAGTTCGATTGGTGCATCGAACAAACGATCGTTTTCCCGGACGGAAAACCGTTGAATATGATTCTCGACGACGGCGGTGACCTGACGATGATGCTGCACAAACCGGAATACGCCGAAATCATCCGAGGCGTCAAAGGCTTGTCGGAAGAAACGACGACCGGCGTCCACCGGCTTTACCAGATGTTCGCGAAAGGCGAATTGAAGGTGCCGGCGATCAACGTCAATGATTCCGTCACCAAAAGCAAATTCGACAACCTCTACGGTTGCCGCGAGTCGCTTGCCGACGGCATCAAGCGGGCCACCGATGTCATGATCGCCGGAAAGTGCGTTGTCGTCGCCGGATACGGCGATGTAGGGAAAGGCTGCGCCCAGTCGATGCGGTTCTACGGCGCCCGGGTGATCGTTACGGAAATCGATCCGATCTGCGCCCTCCAGGCTGCGATGGAAGGGTTTGCCGTCATGACGATGGAAGAGGCGGTGCCGCTCGGCAATATTTTCGTAACGACGACAGGGTGCTGCGACATTATCATGGCCGAACATATGGCCGGGATGCCAAACGACGCGATCGTGTGCAACATAGGGCATTTCGATATCGAAATCGACGTCGCCGGTCTGGAAGTGTTTCCCGGCATCAAGAAAGTCGGGATCAAGCCGTTGGTCGATCGATACACTTTCCCGGACGGTCATTCGATCATCCTGCTTGCCGAGGGCCGGTTGGTCAATCTCGGCTGCGCGACGGGGCATCCGTCTTTCGTCATGTCGAACTCCTTTACGAACCAGACACTTGCGCAGATCGCGCTCTGGAACGCCAAGCCGGGCGAATATCCGATCGGTGTCCATGTGCTTCCCAAATTGCTCGACGAAGAAGTCGCGCGGCTGCATTTGGCCCATGCAAGCGCGCATCTCTCGAAGTTGACCGGGAAGCAGGCCGATTATCTCGGCGTTCCCGTGGATGGTCCGTTCAAACCGGAATATTACCGGTATTGATGGAATGAGCGTACCCGGTCGGCTTCGGTGTCGGAGAGTGCGTTTTTTATCTTTCAGCGGAAACCGTGGAGCCAACACCATGAATCGTCGGGACTTTCTGCAATCGACCGTGGTTGCGGCCTCGGGAATTTCGTTGTTCGGGACGATTTCCGGTGCGCGATCGATTTCGGCCCCGATTTTGGACCGGGATTCCTCTTCCCCCACACCATCGACCCAGGAGAATGGAACCATGAATGAAATCGTTCCCATGAAAATCGTCATTGCCGCCGATCCGTTTGCCGTCGCTCTCAAGGATGCGCTCGTCGCCTACCTGAAAGACAAAGGCCACGAGGTTACCGATGTCGGCTCGACTGCCACGAAAGAAGTCGCCTATTTCGATTGTTGCCCCGTTGCCTGCAAAATGCTCCAGGAAAAAAAGGTTGATCGAGCCATTCTGTTTTGCGGAACCGGAATGGGCATGTCGGTCATTGCCAATCGTTTCCCCGGTGTCGTCGCCGCGTGCGTCGAGTCGGTTTTCGCGGCAAAAATGTGTCGCGCCATCAACGATGCGAACGCGTTGTGCCTCGGAGCGATGATTTGGGGGGAATGGATGACCAAGGAAGCGGTCGATGTATTTCTCCAAACTCAATTTACCGAAGGGCTTGACCCGCTTGCCGATTTTCTGAAAGAGGCGGCGGCGACGGTGGAAAGAATCCGGCCGTGACCCATTCTGCCACAGCCGTTGTTCCGCCACGGCATGAGCATCTTCGATGCACCGGCTGAGCAAAACAGGGGTTATCCCAAGGCTGCGATGCAATAATCGCGGCCTTGATTTGTGTCAGGGTTCCCCGTCCCGCATTGGTTGACGTGGGGCGCTGAGGGGGTAAGATGATCAGCGGGCCGACGTCGGCTTCCAGCGGTCGGGCAGAAGATCGCCGATCGCGGCCTGCGACGGCAGGTCGCAGAGAGTGTCGATCACGTCGAGAAAGTATTCGTACTCGTTCAAGCCGTGTCGGTGGGCGCTCGCGAGTATGGAGTGAAGCACCGCGCCCGTCTTGCCGCCGTTCGCGCTGCCGTAGAACTGCCGGTTCTTCCGGCCGATCGCGCTGTATACTGGAAACGCGATGAAAACGGACATTTGGTCAAGTCTGCCTGCCGCACTCGCTTGCCACAACTTTTGTAAATGTAAGTATTTGCGCGAATCATTCGAGCGGCAGGCGATTGTTCGCGGGACGGCTTCAGGCCGTTTGCGGTATACAAGCAAAACAAAATCAGGCCACAATGCGGTTCCTGGAGCTGTTACGTCGTGCCGTCGACGGACGGTCTCTGGACGCCGTGGGCTCCGAATGCGCTGACGCAAATTCATCCTTATTCGTGGTACATCCTGATCGTGATCGACCACTATTCACGCCGCATCATGGGCTTCGATGTTTTCGAACGACAACCAACCGCGAATCAGGTCATCTCGACGATGCAGCGTATTTGCACGGAAAACGGCGTGAAACCGAAGTACCTGATATCCGATCAAGGCGTTCAATTCGTCGCCGACGAATTCAAGTCTTGGTGCAAGGCGAACAACATCAAACAACGCTTCGGAGCGATCGGCAAGCACGGCTCGATTGCCGTCGTCGAACGACTTCACCTGTCGATGAAGAATGAATGCACGCGACGCATTCTCGTTCCGATTTCACGCAAAGACATGATTTCCTTGTGACCGATTAGTGTTGACAAGACTTGTTGGATTTCCTATGATTCGTTTCCGATCCGCAAGTAGTTGAGTGGACGATACTTGGATATCAAGGAGGCGATCATGGACGATCTCGATAAGTTTTGCTGCCAGAATAAAAACTGCCCCAAACACGGCGTTCGGGGTGAAAAAAACATCCACGTCCGTGCATGGTACGGAAAGAACAAGTCGAAACGATTGCTGTACTGCCTCGTTTGCAAAGACAAATTCTCCGAGCGTCGCGGCACAATTTTCCTAATCTTTTCGTATTTTGGGGG
>DOMV01000248.1 GCA_003509805.1 Planctomycetaceae bacterium | reverse complement strand
AAATTCGGGACCATGATTTCCGCTCCCGTATCGACTTTCGCCGGTTTCGTCACATTGGTCGCCGTGTTGCCGCGAACCGCCGGTTCGGTGTATTCGACTTTCAGGACGACATGGTTCGGCGGCGTGATCCCCATCGGATTGTTGTTGTAGAGCATCATTTTGCAGAGCATCCCCTCTTTGAGGTACTTCCACGCGTCGTCGATCACGTCCCGGGAAAGCTCGTATTGTTCGTAGCTGACGTTGTCCATGAAGGAAAACGTATCACCCATCTGGTAAAGGAATTGGGCATCGATTTCGTTGATGTCGGCCGCGTCGAGCGAATCGCCGCTTTTGTAGGTGCGCTCCAGCACGGTTCCCCGGGTGAGGTTTCGTAATTTGCATTTGTAGAGCGCCTGTCCTTTGCCCGGTTTGACGAAGTTGCACTCGATCATGATATACGGATCTCCCTCGATTTGCACCTTGAGACCTTTACGGAAATCGCTGGTGTTGTAAGATGGCATGGAATGATTCCTTTCTGAAAACGGGAAACGGAATATTTCGTTGGAAATTATGCGGTGTAATGTGGTGTCGCGAACAATCCGGACCCGGGTATCCGGCTCAACGTGCGCGGTTTCGGGACTGCATCGCCGTGTTCGGGAAACACAGCGTTCCCGAAACACAGCGTTCCCGACACACCGTGCTCCGGAAGCCCCTCGACCCATTATTCATGCGGAACACAATATGACGGAAGTTCAATGGAAACGGGAGTTGGAACAAAGCGTGCGGGATTTGCACACGCTTGGCGTATTGCTGGACCGACCTGAATTGTCGGCCGATCCGGCGGCGGAATCGGTCGCACGGGAATATCCGGTACTCGTTCCGCGACCGTTTCTTGCGAAAATCGACAAGACCGATCCCGACGACCCGCTTCTCGCCCAGGTTTGTCCCTCGATTCGTGAAATGGAGGAGGTTCCCGGTTTTACCCGCGATCCGCTTGAGGAAGCCGGCGCCGCGAAAACCAACCGTTGCCTGAACAAGTATCACGGGCGAACGCTCATTTTAGCAAGCGATGCCTGTGCCGTCCATTGCCGTTTCTGTTTTCGAAAACATTTTCCCAAGGAAAATCCGGGACCTTCCCCACAGGAAACGATCCGGCCGGACCAGGACGGTGAAACCGCGTCTGAAGAAACAACGCCTTTTTCCGCGATTTCCCCGATGGATCGTGTTTGCCGGCAGCTTCAACATGTCCGTTGCGACCCGGGCATCGACGAAGTGATTCTCAGCGGGGGCGATCCGCTCACCCTCGATAATTTTGCGCTAAACCTCTACGTAGAGGAAATTTTTCGCATTTCCCATGTCAAACGTCTCCGTATTCATACGCGATTTCCCGTCATGATTCCTTCGCGAATCGATAGCGATTTATCGGAAATCCTTCGCGCCTCGAAACGATGCGCTTCCTATATGGTCGTACATGTCAACCATCCCGGCGAACTGGACGACGCTTTTCGGGAAAAAATAGGAACGCTCATCGACCGCGGCGTTCCAATAATGTCGCAAACCGTTCTCTTGAAAAAAGTCAACGATTGTCCCGGCGTGCTGCGGAAATTGTTTGCGGATTTGGTCGACATGCGTGTTCTTCCTTATTACCTGCATCTTCTCGACAAGATTTCCGGCACCTCGCATTTTGAGGTCGGGCAGGAAGAAGCCCGAGTGCTGATGGAAACGATGGTCCGCTCTTTACCCGGTTATGCCGTCCCCAGACTTGTGCGGGAAGTTCCGGGAGAAAAATCGAAATCGTTTTTATTTTGAAAGCGAAACGATTCAATTCTTTTCCGTTTTTTTTGGTTTTCGAGAAAAACACCCTTGACATGCGATTTGCTGTATGATAATATACCGTACAGCGGTTAAGCGATTCCCGCTTTCCAAAAAACATGAAAATCACACTCGATTACCACAGTAGTGAACCGCTTTGCCAGCAGGCGGTTCTCCAGATTAAACGTCTCGTCGTTTCGCAGCGGCTGAAGCCGGGAGAAAAACTCCCGTCGGTTCGGCAACTTGCGAAAGAGCTGCGGCTGAATCCGACGACGACGAGCCGGATTTTTTCGCAACTGGCCCGGGAAGGCGTCGTCATCCAGCGGCCCGGCCTCGGCGTTTTCGTCGCGGAGGGTCCGACGCCGTTTTCGAAAGACTACATCGACGGAGCGCTGGACCGTCAATCCCTCGCCTATCTGGTCGAAGGACTCCGGTTCGGGCTTTCTTACGAAGAGATCCGGGCGATCCTCGACAATCAACACACGAAACTTCGGAAATCGATGAAGAGTTGAGAGGAACATGATTACGATGAACAGCAGGACCGATGAAGCGACAAGCGAAAAAGCCGGCGTTCATGCGGTCGAATTCCGCGACGTTTGCCGTTCTTTCGGTCGGGGAAAAGACAAAACGCGTGCCGTGGACCACCTGACGCTTTCGATTCCCCGCGGTTCGGCCTACGGATTGCTCGGGGCCAACGGGGCCGGGAAAACCACCTCGATTCGGATGATGGTCGCCCATCTCGCCCCCGACGCCGGTACGATCCGGGTCCTCGGCGAACCGCCGATCGCCCATGACGAACCGACCCGTTCGAAAATCGCCTACATCTCGGAAAACATGCAGATTCCTCATTGGCTGACGCTTTCCGAGGCCGCCGCGTTGTGCGCCCCGCTCTACCCGCGTTGGAACGGATCGCTCCTCGAACCGCTCGCAAAACGTTTCGGGCTGGCGATGAACAGACGCTATGACGAGGCGTCGAAAGGGCTGCGCCGCGCGATGTGCATCATTCTCGGGCTTTGTCAAAACGCCGAACTGATGATCCTCGACGAACCTGCTTCGGGACTCGACACCCTGGCGAGACGGGATTTTCTCGCGGAAATTCTCGATGTCGTATGCGACGGCAACCGGACGGTCGTTTTTTCCTCGCATATTCTCGCCGACATCGAACGGATCGTCGACCGGGTCGCGATCCTGACGTCGGGTCGCCTCATCATCGAGGGAGAACTCGACGCACTCAAGGAAAACGTCAGGCGGATTACGTTGCCCAAAGGCGCGGCAAGCGAAATTTTGCCGGAAAAGCAAGACTTGTTCAAGGTGCTCCGAACCCAGCGGGACGAGGAACGGAGCAAGTGGGTCGTTGTCGATTTCACGCCGGAAAAGCTGGCGGCATTTCTCCAAAAGTTCGATATCGCCGACCCGGAAACGGTCGAGGTGGAAGGGCTCAACCTGGAGGAACTGTTCGTCGAAAGCGTCCAAAGCGGCGACGCGAACCGAACCGAACGATAATCTGCAACGTCCCTCAAACAACGCCTGTCCGACAAGGTGTTTTTCATACGACGCTTTTTTCAAATGAAATTACGATGAACCGATTTATTCTCAGACTCGCTTACGGGGAATGCGCCGTCTTTCTTTGGCCGGTCCTGCTCATCCTCGGGGTATACGTCCTGCTCGTGAAGGAACCGTTTCGGTTTTTCGACGGGACGCTGGCGCTGCTTGCCTGCGGGCTCGGGACGGTTCTCGGCTTCCGTATTTTCTGGGATGGCGGCGGCGTCCGGGCCTTCCTGTTTTCGCGGACATTTTCTCCCGGGCGGCTGTTTCTCGTTCGGTGGTTGTTCGGTTTGGCGATCATTTTCGGCGTCGGGATCATCATGGCCGGCGTGTTCGTCACCGGCTTGAGGCAGGCGGTCCAAACGGCCTTGTTCGCCAACGGCTGGTTTCCGACGGTCCGCTTTTCCGAGACGCAGGTTCTCGGGACTTACGTCGTCGCGGGCCTTTTTTCCTACCATACGACGCTGCTGTTCGTGATCCGGCATCGATACCTCGGGGTCGCCAAATTCAAGGGAACCGCGTTCGTGCTCCGCGGCGTCGTCACGACGCTCATGGCGATCTTGTTCATTATCGCGGGTATTTTCTGCGTCGTCGCGTTGGGGGTTGACATGACTGTTCAGAGCGGCTACGCCCGCGTGGCCGTGCCCGTGCTGCTTTTGGTTTTCGGCCTCCCGACGGTGTTGCAATCGATACTCGTTCCCATTTGCGGAATTTACTGCTACAAAAACCAGGAGGTGGAATCGTAACCCACCGCTTTTCGAACACCGGTTCCGGGCAATCCCGTCCCGCCTCATTTCGTACATCCGCATCAATGTACCGTGAACGGCCTGAAACTGTTCCCGCGCACAATCGCCTGCCGCTCGAACGATCTGTTTAAGCACTTGTCTGAAAAGACGTTAAAGGCGAGCAAGTGCGGCAGGCAGACTTGACTGAATGTCCGTTTTCACCGCGTTTCCAGTATAAATCCACCATGAACCGTAATCCGTTGATTTTGCGACTCACCCTCGCCGCCACGCTGCTGCCGGTCTTCCTCGCACCGGTATTGGTACTGATCATCCTGCTCCATACTCCCGCGAGCGCCTGGCAGTATTATGAAGTGCTCGGCATCTCGTTTTTCACGGGCTCGATCCTGATTTACGGGATTTTCCCGGCAATCGGCCTCGCCCTGGTACTGCTCGGTTCCTGGCGGGCCGGGTTGCTCACGGGAACGCTGCCGATGCTTTTCGTCTTTTTGATTCTTGCGTTTTTCGTTTCCGTCCACATGCCGGAAGAACGCCGTACCTTCGACTTTGCCGCTTTTCCGGCGGGAACCGACGTCTGGTGCAACGACCACGCCCTCGGAAAAACGCCTCTCAACCTGACCGTCGGCGACCTGACGGCCCTTGTCGGCGAAGCTGCCGGGCCGCCGGCGCAGCCGTACCTGAAGCGGGGACACTCTATGCCCGGGAGTTTTTCACTTTATTCGATCATGCCGTGGGACAGATTCATCCGGGAACGGTTCGAGGAGAAGCAATTGCTCGATTCCCGGGGATCGGTGGATCGTTTCGACGGCGAGAGCCGGTATTGGTGGCGTTTCGAATTTCATTCGACCCGCAGTTGCCTCGTCGAACCCGCTTCGGACTACCAGAGCGATTACGACGCGATCGACACCTACCGGTTTTTCGATTACTGCACTGTTTATTATCCTTCCCTCCGGGCGCATGCGGAGTTGTTGATCGACGGGTTGGACTCGCTTGATCCGGCGCTCAAGCCGCATTGGGACCGGCAGGTCGTCGCCTTCGAGAAGTTGCTCGCGCCCTATCTTTCGGCCCGGCTGGCAAAAGAACGCGTGCAGGGGTACACGTCGAAAGACGCGCTGAAAGAAGCATCCCCGCTCAAAAGCGCCTCGCTCAAAAGCGCCTCGCTCAAAAGCGCATTGAGATCGACGGCTCGCTTGAAGTACGGTCTTTCCGATCCGCCGACGCCGGAAGAATGCGCTCGGGCTTTTCAGGCGATGGCCGACGAAAAAATCCTGCACGTCGGCTTTGCCTCGCCTTACTCCGGAACAAATCTGCCGATGGGAAGTCTCCAGCACAGCAACGATCAACTGTTGTTCGCGATCGCTGTCGAGGAAATGGGGGACGCCTGCCTGGAGCCGATCCGGCACTGTTTGCGGCATCACGTCGTCAGATACGACGAACAGGGGCGCTGGAAAGGGTTTCATTCCCCGGAAATCGTGTACCCGGCTCTTTACGCCGCGAAAGTGCATGGATTCCCTGAATTGTACGACGAGTTGGTCGCCCATTTCGCGACGGCGCATGAAGGTTTCGACGCCGTGATGGCCAACCGCGATCCCCGGGTCGTCGGGCTCCTGAAAACCCTGCTGGAACCCAACCGGGCTCTCGATTATACTTCGAAGGAAAATCTGGCCAGGGCGAAGGCGGAAGCGATCGCCGCGGTCGATTCCCCCCTCGTGGAACCGATGGTTCGCGCCTATCTTGAGCAATGGCTCCCGAAAATGTCGTCGTATGACAGTTGGGCACTGCGGCAAGTCCTCGACCGGTTCGTCGCGGCCCGGTTGGAGCGGGAAAACCCCGATTTCGAGGGATTGATCGGTTGGATCGAACGGCTTCGCGTCGACCGTGAAGTGAAAACGTACGCGATTTCACGGATTCGGGTTCGGATGACTCCCCAGGAACGGACGTTGGGGGACAAATTGTTCGCCAACGACGCTTGGACGCCGGAAACCGGGACGACGGGTACGGATGCGCCAGGCAAACCCGAACAGGATCGGAAGTATTTCGCGATCACGGTCGCGATGCTCGACGATTGGTTGGAGTCGCACCCGGGCAAAACGATCGAGGAGTTTTTCGTCGATTACGACGGGGCGCTCGTCACCTCGTGTGCCCACTTGAAAACGGCGACGATTTCGATCCTGTGCCGGGACGAATCCCCCGAAGCGGGAAACATCCTCGAACGCCTCTGGAACGACCCGGTCGAACGCGACGTTTTGCTTGACACCTTGGCGAACGACCAAGCGGCGTCGTTTGCCGATTGGGTCAACCAGCGGATCATCTCGGCAAACACTTACGATTATACCGCACGCGCTTATGGCTCGCTCACGTTGCCCGGTTTCTATTACGACTTGAAAGACATGAACGTACAGACTGCCGCGGCGGAACGGGAAAAGACCGTGCTTTCCCGAAAAACGGTTTCCTTGCTCGCGAAGCTGGACGATCCCAAGCGTTGCGCCAACTTGGTTTGGCAGCTCCAGGGGATCGACCGGGAGGATGTCGGCGC
The DNA here is from genome assembly GCA_003509805.1 of Planctomycetaceae bacterium. GTDB lineage: Bacteria > Planctomycetota > Planctomycetia > Pirellulales > Thermoguttaceae > UBA8133. The sequence continues at coordinate 1,220 of DOMV01000248.1, read as the reverse complement.
GTTGCTGAAAACCTGGGCCGATTCGGATTATCTCGTGCTGAAAAACCTGGCCGCGTCCGAGTACAAGGCGTACGAATTCCATGAACGTATCCGGTTGCAGTGTCAAACGTTGCTCGCGCAACTGCTCCAAGGGGAATGCGGCCCCGACGATCTCATCCCGCAACCGCAACCGTGGGTCTGGGAAGACGGCAAATACATTTCCCAAGTAAAAAAATGAGATTCAGGGAACGAGCGTTTCAGAGCACGAAGCGTCAGCGAGTGATATACTGCCCGCACGAAGCGTCAGCGGGTGGTCTCATGCTGCGGCGCGTAGACCGGGAGATGGCGGTAATACACTTCGAGCATGAGAATCGAGAGGCAGGTCGTGTAGAGCCGCCCGTAGTGCTCACCCCAGAGATCGCGTACCGGTTGTTTGGGTGACCAGCTTCCTTCCTCTTTCCCGTGCGCAACTTGGTGTTTCGGCAATTCGGTCCGCATTCTTTCATTCCAAATCGCCCACGGTTCACCGCCGTAATGATGCAACGCCTGCGTCGCATAATACCAATAATAAACGTCCCGCTTCCGGGCTTCGTCGAACCGGACGAGATTTTCCTCCTGGATCAGCCAGTCGAGACCGGCGCGAAGCCGGGAATCCTCGTGTTCCCAGCCGAGTAATTCACGGCAAAGCAACGCCTCGGCGGTCATGCAGGTGGTAACACGTTCGCCGGGCGCCATGCTGTAACGATACCGGCTTCCCCCTTCCCGCGCGACGCTGTCGAGAAACGCGTCGATTCGCCGGAGATTTTCCGGCGGAACTTCCAGTCCGGCGGCCAAGGCGCTTTGAAGGGCGAGGACGACCCAGCCGGTGACGGAAACATCGCTTGCCGGATCCGCCGCATTGGGATGGTAGCGCCATCCGCCGCTGACGCTCTGGTTTTTCAGGCAATACTCGACGGCTCTGCGGGCCGGCTCGCGGTATTCCTCGTTACCGCTCATGGCGTACAATTCGCACAGCGCGATCGTACACTGGGCGTGCGTGTAAAACCGGTGTTCGTAGGTTCCGTAACCCTCGTAAAAGAAACATCCGAATTGTTCCGGTTCGCGTACCTGTTGTTTCAGCAGCCATCGCCATCCTTTTGCCGTCGCGGTAACGAATTCCCCGGGTAACGGGGGGTTGGGTAACAGGGAGCCGGGTTCCCGCGGATCGGGTACTTGGGTATCGGGTACTTGGGTATCGGGTA
>DOMV01000490.1 GCA_003509805.1 Planctomycetaceae bacterium | reverse complement strand
CTCCGAGAAGCCGATGTCGCCGCAACTGACTTGTGCCGTCACGGAAGCGCCGGAGACATCGAGCGATACGGATGTGCTCAAGTGTTTGGAATCGACACTTGCCGCCGCAAAAAGAGCCGGTCGCAACCACACGTTCATCTACGATCCGACCATCCTCGACCCGGTGCCGCAGCTTCTCGACGCCCCCGATTTCGGTTTGGAGGAACAAACGATCGATCTGGATAGTTGAGAGTTCGCAGGCGGATGCTTGCTTTTTCCGCACCTCCACCCTACACTCGACAATACGCATTTTTCGCAACGGTTCCCACACTCTCAACTCTCAACTCAATTCCTGCCGTGTTCGACGAATCCGACATTTTGCGCAAGGGTATCGAGTTCATGAAGAAACGGGATTTCGATCAGGCGATTGAAACGTTTCAAAAAGTGATCGAGATCAATCCCCGGTATATCGAGGCTTACTACTGCCAAGGCAACGCGTTCGAGGCGCTCGGGCGATTCGATCAGGCGCTCGAAAGCTATTCGACGGTGCTGAAGTTCGCCCCGAAAGAAGCGGCGGTCTTCTTCAACCGGGCCTGCACCTACCGCAAAAAGGGTGAAAACGACAAAGCGGTCTCCGAATTCGGCAAGGCGATCGAGTTGAATCCGAAATACGCCAAAGCCTACTACAATCGGGGGATGATCCATTTTTCAGCCAATAAGCTGGACAACGCCTTAGCCGATTTCGACGCGGCGATTGAACACGCCCCCAAGGACGCCGACCCCTTGGTCGCCCGCGGCTTGATTTGGGTTGTGCGCGGCGACCACGAGAAAGCGCTCGCCGATTACGAAGCGGCGCTGACGTTGGACCCGAATCACCTCAAGGCGCACGGCAATCGCGGTAACGCGCTAGAGGCGAAAGGACGGCTCGATGAAGCGGTCGAGGAATACTCCGCGGTCATCCGGTTGAACGGAACCGATTACAAGGCGTTTATGAACCGGGGGTACGTCTACTTCAAGCGGCAGGAATGGGAGAAATCACTGGCCGATTACACTAGGGCCATTGAGCTCAACCCCAAGTACGGCAAGGCTTACAGTTGCCGCGGCTCCGTCTACGCCCAATTGCGGCGACAGCAAAAAGCGTTGGAGGATTTCGACGAAGCGATCCGGTTGGCGCCCCGGAACGTCGATGCCTACGTGAGCCGCGGCCAAGCGAAAATGGCGCTCGGCAATCAAATCGGCGCTCTGGAAGATTTTATCGAGGCAACCAAATTCGAGCCGGACAACGTGAACGCATGGATCAACCGGGCTTCGGCGCGGAGTAAAATGGGCGCACTGGCAGACGCAATCTCCGATTACACTGAATTAGTTGCCAAGGTGCCGCAAAATGCCCAAATTTACTCCTTTCGCGGTGTGCTCTACACAAAAACCGGCAGCATCGACGAAGCGCTCGCCGATTTCAACAAGTCACTCGAATTGGACGCGAAGAACGCCAACACCTATTTCAATCGCGGCCTCATCTACCGTATCCAAGGGCTCCTCAAACAGGCGATTGCCGATTTTTCCCAAGCCTTGGCCATTCAACCGAACTACGCTGCCGCTTATAAAAATCGTGCCGTGACCTACAGTATGATCGGCGACAAGGAAAAGGCTGAAAAAGACATGGCCGCCGCCGAGGCGCTCGGACATAAGTGAATAGGCCGATCAGGGTCCGAAGCGTAAGTGAGGAGGTGTCTCTGTACCGTGCTCACGGCTTCGGGCTCAGAAACCGTTTGTGTCGATTGTAACGCCTGATTCGGTCGTGCCGCTTTTCACGCCGGAGGGCGCCCGACGGAGAAGTCGGTAGAACCGGTACGCTCGTTACAACACGACACACGGCAACGAATTTCTACGCGGGAACATCGGAACCCATTCAGCGGTTCAACCGGCACCTCCGATACCCTCAACAGGAGAAGGCGGTGGTCCCGCGCGGGGTCCCATGGATTGGGAGCCTGAGGGCCGAAGGAAACGCCTGTGGAATGGATTCTAGCGAGAAAAGGATTTCACACCATGGCCGGTCTGTATGTTGCGTCGAACCCGTCTGCAATAGGGGCTGTTTTCAATCTGGACAGGAACATGTCCGCTCTGACCGACGTGTTGACGCGGTTGAGCACGGGCTTGCGGATCAATTCGGGGAAGGACGATCCCGCCGGAATGATTGCGAGCGAGTTGCTCAAGTCCGACATCGTCGCGACGACCACGGCGGTCAAGAACACGCAACAGGCCAACAGCATGTTCGCGGTTGCCGACTCCGCGCTCGGGCAAATCAGTTCGCTGCTCAACGATATTCGCGGACTCGTCAACGAGGCGGCGAACGCGGGGGCGATGAGCGACGAGCAAATCGCGGCCAACCAGCTCCAGGTCGACGCCTCGCTCGATTCGATCGACCGGATTTCCAAGACGACGAACTACCAGGGCAAGCTGCTGCTCGACGGGTCGCTCGGGTTCACGACCGAGGGGGTAGACAATTCCAAGCTCGAATCGCTCAACATCTACCAGGCGAACTTCGGCACGGCGGAGCAGGTTGATGTCGAAATCCGTGTCAGCAAAGTCGCGGAGAGCGCGAAGCTCTTTTTCAACCAGGGCGGCGTGAGCGAGGACGTGGTCATCGAGGTCGGCGGCAATCTCGGTTCGCAGGCTTTCACGTTCAAAGCCGGAGCCTCCGTCGAGGACATGGCCCGGCAGATCAACTTCCTGAGCGACTCGACCGGGGTGAAGGCGACCGTCGGCAAGGAGGCGACCTACGGACAACTGCTCGCGACCAGTGCGGGGTTCAACAACGACATCAATTTCACGGCGGTCCAGGCGGGCGCCGCGGGTGGCAACTACGCGATCAAGTACGTTGCCGGCAACAGCGACAAAACGACGTACACGATTACGCCGCCGACCGCGGCCAGCGCGGGCATCATTGAGTTCCAGCTTCGGATGGATCCGTGGGGATACTCGTCCAATGCAGACATCGACCAGGCGCTCGACGGTGTTTACACGCGCGAACTGGCCAACGGGTTCACCGTCCAGTCGGAATCCGGAAAGGTGGTCCGCAGTTACTCCATCGACATGCAAACGTGGGACGGAGTCGCCGACTCGCCTTCGTCTTACCCGGCGATCGACTACAATCCGACGACCGGACACATGCAGATCACGCTCATCAAGGACCCTGACACGGGGGACGTCATGACGACCTACCAGCAGTTGGTCGACACGATCAACGGCGTCGACGGACTCAGCGTGGTTCAATTGAGCGGCGACGGCAGCAAGGCCCTGACCGATACGGTCGATCTTTGGACGGGGACCGCGGACGCCATTGGGGACCCGGTCACATCCACCATGACGAAGGATGTGCGCGCCAACAACTCGCTCAACATCACCGCCACGACGCCCGGGTCGCAGTTCGACAACAACGACGTCATTATTCTGCAAAATCCCGATCCCAGCGTGACGGACATCACGTTCGACTACGTCAGCGCCGCGACGAAGGCCGCCGTGATCGTCACCAACGGGCAGTCCGGCGGGGCGCTGAACACCGCAACCCAGTTCCTCAAGTTGACCGCCAAGACGACCGGGGCGCAGTTCAACGACATCGGCATCGAGTTTATTCCGACAGCGGGGGCGACGCAGAAACCCGTGACCGTCAGCTATGACGAGGCGAACGGCGTCATCCGTGTCTACGGCGGGGCCGGTGTCTCGACGCTCGGCGACCTGAAAGAAGCGATCGAGGCGAATTCGCCGTTCACGGCCGACTTCCTGACCGATCTGACGCTGACGACTAGGGCGAACCTCGGTGATAAGATGCAGTTCACCGACGTCCAGTCGTCCATGTACACCGCCTCCGGCGTGCTGAAAACGCCGATCCTGACCGGACAGTCGGCCGAGTACACCGGGACGGATCACCCCGGCCTTGTCATTACAGCACCGTCCGGCGCGACGGCCAAGCAGATTGCCGATGCCTTCAAGGACCATCCGCTTTCGAACCTGTTTTCAATCGGTTACAACGACGACGGCAGCGGCCGAGTGTTCTGGAACGCCGCCGTCGGCGATCCGTTGGGTTATGCGGACCCCGCCGCATGGGTCTACAGCGGGGCGCTCCAAGGCGGTACAACGGGCTACTCCTCCTCCGTCACGGCCCAGGAGTTGGTTGATTTCGTGAACAACGACGAAACGCTCAGCAAGCTCATCCACGCCGATTTGGCCCTCAACTCACCGACCGGGACCGGGAAGCTCACCTTGTTCGAGGAATACGCCTACTACGGCGATCCGAA